>DATHUZ010000586.1:0-9676 GCA_035461725.1 Anaerolineae bacterium | reverse complement strand
AAGGACCAGGCCGACTGGCCCTCGTCGCGTGACTGGTAGGCGATGGCGGGCATGGGGCGGGCAATGACGACGGGCGGGGAGGGCGACGGGGTGAGGCTAGGCCCGGCGGTGGGTGCCGGGCTGGCACCGGCAGCGACCCTGGTGGCGGAGGGCAGTGGCCCAGCACTGGTCGTCGACTGCGCCACCGGCAAGGACGATGCGCGCGCTGTGACCAGGGTGGCGGACGGGATCGCCGGGGTCGATTGGCCATCGGGCAAGATGCCGGGCAAGATGCCGGGCAGGAAGGCGAGGAGCGCGATCGCGATCAGAGCCACAGCAGCCGCCAGCCCGAGCCAGGGAATGCGGTGGGGCACCGGTGCCTCGCCAGCTGCGGCCGGCAGCGCGGGCGCCGGTGCCTGCGCAGGTGCGGCAGGCTGCTGCCAGCCTGCTTCGGTGGGGGCGCGCGCCGGGGCGCGGCGCCAATGGCCCGACTGCGCGGCGAGCTTTTTGGCCTCGGCTGCACGGCGATCCAACGGCAGGTCCCACCGGGTGCCGCGGACCGCGTCGTTCAGGTCGACACGATGCACCAGCCAATCCCGCAGCAGGGCTACCCGGAAGCGGTAGCTCAGCGCACCCAGGCGCTCCAACACGCCGCGCGCGGCAAGGTGATCGAGGATCTCGGCCACTCGCTCGCGCTCCACGCGCGCACCGGCCCTGCTCAGGGCGGTGCGCACCTCCAGCACCGTCGCGACCCCACGCGCCCCGCGGAGCGAGACCATCGCCGCCAGCACCCCCTGCTCGGCAGCGGAAGAGACCTGCCACATCTCGCGGAAATCCGAGATCTCGCGCCGCGCCAGCTCCTCGACGACAAGCTCCACGTCGCGCTGGTTCACCCAGCCGGCGGCCGAGCAGCGATGATAGATCTCGAAGCAGACGAGCTGGAGGTAATAAGGATGACCCGATGTGGCCTCGACCACGCGGCGCGCGACGCCATAATCGTACGTCAGAGCGCCATCGGCGGGCCAGGTGATCAGGCGCAGCGCCTCTTCGCTGTGCAGGGGCGCGAGGGTGTGGATCAGGGCGCCACCAAAGAGACGAGGATGGTTGCGCACGAGCTCTTCGGCTCCCTCTGTGACCGTGCCCACAAGTGCAAGCCCGGGGTCGAGGTCGCGCCACTCCTCGACTAGCGACAGCAGCCTGTCGCACGACCCGCCGGCGGTGCAATCGAGGGCGTCGAGATCGTCGGCGAGGAGCACGACACAAGCATCGCCCACCACCTGGCGCACGGCAGGCCAGAAACGTGCCAGCAGCGCCTCGGTGTGCCCTTCAAAGTCACCCCACGCCGGATCTTCCACCTCGGCGCCGACCTGGCGGCGTACTTGGCGGGCAATGGCCGCCGCGGTGTGCCAGGCAATCGTATCGAGCGGCTGCCCGGCCTCATCGCGCAAGTCGAGGCGCACCGGCAGGAGCCCCTGCGGCACATCGTGGAGCAACTGGAGGAGAGCCGACGTCTTGCCCATGCGCGCCTCGCCGGCGACGAGGAACACGCGCCGCCCCTTGAGCAACTGCTCACGGATCGAAGGCACCACGTCGCGCCGACCAAAGAACTGATCGGGGCTGCGGGCCGGTTGTCCCGGTATGTAGGGATTGGCATTGTCTGGCATAGATGGCCTGCGTTGGTTTCGGCGTCTCCTGAACTTTTACCCGCGAGAAGAAAAGTACACGATGGCATTATACCATCAAGCCTCATACCGCACAAGTAGAATGGAAGGATGGAAGGGTGGAAGGCTGGACGGTGGTCGCGCGCGTGCGCGGCTGTCCAGCCTTCCACCGGTCCGATCTCTAGGTGCCCGACAGCACCTGTGATACGGTCTCGAATAGCCTCGCGGCCGGGAAGCCTTTGACCAGGACCGCATCCGCGTGCATCTCGCCGGGCTGCGGCTCGTGCCCGGTACAGCAGGCCAGGAGAATGCAGCGCGCGCCGGGCTGGAGGCGCTTGATCTGCCCCAGGAGGGGCACGGCGCCGCCGGGTAGATCGCCATCGACGAGCACCAGCGTGGGGTGCCGGAGCTCGAGGAGGCCGACCGCGGCCGCCGCGTCGTTGGCCATCGTTACCTGCGAAATACCGGGCACGGCCAGCAGCAGCGCACGCCACGCATCGCGCAGGCGACCGGGCTCGGCGACAATCAAGGCGGCTACAGGCTGGTGCACCGGCCTACTCCACCGACAGCACCGGGTTGGAACCGGGGCTCGAGGTTTCGAGCAAACGACGCGCCGCGACCAGGTCGGCCGTATTGAGCCCTTCGCGAAAATCGGCATAAGAAGCCGCCAGCAGGTCAACGGCGTCGGGGGCGAGTCCACGGCCCTCGTGCAGTGCCACCAGGCTGGTGGCGGCACGGAGTGCAAGCGCCGTCGCCCCCTGCTCGCGGGCCAGATCATGGGCACGGCGCAGGGTGGCGGCGGCCTCCGCCTCGTCGCCCGGCCCCAGCAGCAGGAGCTCGGCACGCACACGGAGCTGCTCCGGCTCCCACCACTTTTCCTGGCTGCGGTAGAGCGATTCGTCGATGGCGCGCAGCCCTTCCTTGCGCCGGCCAAGCAGGCAGTAGGCGGTGGCGAGGTTGGTGGCGCCAAAAGCCACCAATCCGGCGCCCGTCGCCTCCCACAAAAAGAGGCTGCGCACGATCTCGTCGAGACCCTCTTCGGGCCGGCCGAGGTTGGCAACCGAAGCTCCGGACAGGATGCCGGCGTTCGCCTCCCACATCTTGAAACCACCGTCGCGCGCCAGCCGGAGCGCCCGGCTCGCCTCGGCCTGGCATTCGGGCCAGCGACGCAAGTAGGAATAGAGTGTCGCCAGGTGGAGGCTGGCGAGCGTCATGCTGTAGGGATGTTCCAGTGCTGCGGCCAGGGTAACGGCCTGTTTCGCTCGCGCCAGGGCCTGTTCGGGATGGCCACGCAGCCAAAGGAGGCGCGACAGGAAGGCGTGCGCCGCCACGGCAGGGTCCTGCCCCTGCTGGTAGGCCAGGTCGCGGTGCCTGTCGACGTCGTAGAGCGAGACCGTTGCCTCGAGGTGTGTCTGCGCGTGGGGGTAATCACCCCGAAAAAGCGCCGTCACCCCGAGCATGACGTGGATGGTGAGCCGGTAGGCAGTTGCATGTTCCGCGTTCTCGACTCGCTCTGCAAGCTCGAGCAGGTGTTCACCCTCTTGCCACGCCTGGTCCGTCTGCCCGCGCATCAGGTAAAACATCACCTGCCCGAGCAGCACGTGCAGTGCCTCGGGTGGATCGCCGAGCGCACGCGCCAGCTCGCGTGCACGCAAAAAGGCCCGGTCGACGCCAGGGGAGGCGTAGCCGTGCACCGAGATCAGGACAGTGCCGAGGGCGGTCTGCAGGCCGAATTCGAGCTGCATGCGTTCAGGGCCGGGGGGAAGGGTGTTTGCCAGCTCCAGCCCGTGGGTCAGGTGCCCCACCGCTTCCTGGTGGGCCGACATGCGGCGGGCGCGGTTGGCCGCCTTGAGGCGGTAGAACGCGGCCCGGCCTGGCACGCCGGCCTCTTCAAAGTGGCGGGCGAGCTGCGCGGCCACCTCTTCCGCTTGATCGCCGAGCAGCGCCTCCATCTCGCGCCCCACGTCGCGGTGCAGGTACATCCGCTCGGCCGCCGACAGGCTCTGGTAGAGATAGTGCTGGAAGAGGTTGTGGACAAAACGGTAGAGAGAGAGGTGCACCGGACCCCAGCGCGCCAGCCCGTGGTCGTTCACCAGGCGGTGCTGCCTGTCGAGGTCGTGGCTGAAGCGGCGGATCGCCTGACGCTCGGGCAGCCCCTGCACGCGCGCCACGACCTCGGCGGTGAACTGCTCACCCTCCACACTGGCAACCTGGAGCAGCTCTTTCAGCTCCTCGCCCAGGCGCTCGATTCTCTCCTCGATCACGCCTTCCACGCGCGCGGGCAGCGCGTTCCAGTCGAGCCTGGGACCTTCGACCCAGCAGCCATCGCGGTCGCGCACCAGGCTGCCGCGCTCTTTCATGGCGCGCAGCAGCTCGACGGTAAAGAGGGCGTGGCCGCCGGTGCGCGAAAAGAGCGCCTCGTAAAAGTCCTCACCGAGACAGTTGGGCTCGGCGTCGAGCAGTGCCGTCACAAAGCGGCGGTTGGCTTTAACAGGGAGGGCGTCGAGGTCGATCGTGACGTCGCCGTAATAACGCGTCAGCTCGTTGACCACCGGCTCGAGTGGGTGGCGCCCGCCATCGCGCCCGAGAGCGACGTCGTTGGCGCGGTAGGAGCCGATGAGCAGGACGCGGTGTTCCTCAACGTGGCGCGCGAGGTGGAAAAAGAGGTTGATCGACGCACTGTCGGCCCATTGGAGATCGTCGAGAAAGAGGATCAGGGGCGCCGCGGCGCTCATCTCCTGAACGAAACGGGTGAACTGCTCAAAGATGCGTGCCTGCTCGGCCTGCAAAGCCGCCTGCGAGCCGGCGCCCGCGGCCGCCAGCTCCTTTTTCTTGGCCAGGCCCTCGAGACGGTCGAGCCAGCCTGCCTTGTCGGCGATGGCCTTGCCAAACTCACCAAACAGCTTGCCAAAGGGCAAAAAGACGCCGAGCAGATCGGGTGCGACCTCGACCATCACCTCGACGCTGCGCACCAGCACAGTGCGCAGGCGGCGCGTATTCTCCGGCGAGTCGCCGGCGGCCTTGCCGCGGCCTGACGTATCGCCGGTGAGCATGGCGAGCGCCTCGCGAAAGGGGAGAAAGGGGTCGCCGGCCCCCGTCTGGGCGTTGCCCGTGCCCACGGCCAGCACGACGTCGTCGTGCCTGGCGAACGCCTGGTCGACAAAGTGGCGGACGAGGGCGGTCTTGCCGCTGCCCGCCTGGCCCGCTACGAAACAGACCTGCCCCTTGCCAGACAGGGCCGCTTCGAGGCGCTGCTGCAGGATGGCGAGCTCCTGCTCGCGGCTCACAAAGGTGCCGCCGTCCACCCCATTCTCTCGAGCTGCCATCAGACGCGTGCCGGGCTTCCCAGGGCCGCCACGGCCGCCACGGCCTCCTGATCGGTGGGGTAGAGCGCAATCGCCTCATCCAGGCGGGTCAGCTCAAAGATGTGGCGATAGTGGTCGCTCAGCCCGCTGGCGAGCAGCCGCTGCTGCTGACGCTGGGCACGAATCAGCAAGGTGACGAGCAAGCCGATGCCAGAGCTGCTCATATACTCCAGGCGCTCAAAGTTGAGAATGACGTTCTGGACGGGGGTGCCGCAGGCGTCGTTGTACGCGCCCATCAGCTTGTCCTCGGCAAAGGCGGTCAACTCTCCATCTATGTCGAGAATGCAGGTGGCGTCATCCACCTTGCACACGTTGATCTTGACGTCGGCCTCAAATGATGCCATTCGATCTCCTTTCGCGGCTAGATACCTCTTGGCAGCTCGCGCACTGCCGCCACGGCGGCCGCCTCGTCGGGGACGACGTGAAAAAAGTCGGACAGGCGCGTGATCTCGAAAATCTCGAGATAGTGCGGGCTCAGGTGGGCGGCAAACAAGTGCCGGCCCGCCTCTCGCGCGCGCATCAGGAGGGTGATGAGCAGCGCGATGCCCTTGCTGTTGATATAGGTCGCCCGGGCAAAGTTGAGTAGAATGGGGCCCGGCGTGCGTTCCGCCGCCCGTGTGTAGGCCGCGTCGAGCGACTCTTCGGCGAACCCGTCACTGTCGCCGTACAGGTCGATCACGGCCAAATCAGGCAGCTCACGCAGGCTCGTCTGCAGGCGGGCTTGCGACGCCATCGTTCCCTCCTTCTCGCACCATGACCAGCTCGACCGTGTGAAGCCCTTCCCCGCGAATCTCGTTCACCTCGTCGACCATGTTCTCGATGAGAAACAAGCCCCAGCCGCGGGGCGACTGGGTGCCCGCGATCTTGGCGGCGAGGTCGGGCACCTGGCGCCGCGTGGGGGGCGGTGGGCCGTCCCCACGATCGGTGATGCGCACGACGACGTCGCGGGACGAGGCCAGGACGTCGACGTCGACGGGTAGGTCGGGCTGATAGCGATTTCCGTGCTCGATGGCGTTGAGAACACTCTCCGCCACCGCGGTGCGCAGCCGATCCACCTGGTCCACCGGCAGATTCAGCCCACGCGCCACCTGGACCACACGCTCCATCGCCTCGCGCTCGCCGCCGGGCCGGCTCATGACCGAAAAGCGCTCGAGGAGCCGGCGCTCGCTGCTCTCTGTACTGCCTGGACCGGAACCATCGGACGGTGTTCCGGTGCGTTGTAGTGTGACAAGGGTCACGTCGTCCTCCTGTTCCCACCCGCGCCCGGTGAAGGCTGCCAGCTCGGCGAGCAGCCGGACGATCAGGTCAGGGCAGTCGCCGGCACAGTCGCCCATCAGGCGCTGCAGGCGCGGACCACCAAACATCTCACGCTGTGAATTGTGTGCCTCTACCAATCCGTCGCTGTAGAGGAGGAGACACTCGCCCGAGGCGACGACGGCCTCCTTCTCTTCGTAGATCATGCCCGGCATCAGGCCCAGCGGCATGCCGCGCGCCCAGAGCTCGGCGGCCCCGCCGTTATTGGGCAGCGCACGGTAGGGTAGATTGTGCCCGGCATTGGCATACACCAGCCTGCCGGTGGCGGGATCGAGGATAGCGTAGAGGCAGGTGACAAACATTTTGGATGGAATCTCGGTGCGCAAGAGCTCGTTGACCTGCGCCAGGACGGCGCCGGGCGAGTCGAGGCGCCGGCCGATGGAGCGGAGCAGGCTGCGCGTGCTGGCCATGACGAGCGCGGCGGGCACGCCCTTGTCGGTGACGTCGCCGATGATCAGGGCGATGCGCCCGTCGGGCAGCGGCATATAGTCGTAAAAGTCGCCGCCGACCGCCTGTGCGGGCTGGTAGTGGCCGCTCAGGCGCCAGCCGGGCAGATCGGGGGCCTGTGCAGGCAAGAGCGTCTCCTGGATGTGGCGCGCCACGGCGAGCTGCTGCTCTATCTGTGCGCGCTCGAGCGCCTCGCCGCGGCGGACGTGGGCGAGCAGGCCAAAGCCGATGGTGGGCAGGACGATGCCCAGCACGAGGAGGCCAAAGAGAAAGCGGCCGTAGCTGCGGCTGGTGTTCGCGACGGTGGCCCACTCGTGCTCGGTGATCAGCGCCCACGACGTGCCAGGCACCGGGGCGAGCGCGGCAACGATGTCGCCGCCGGGCCTGTCGCTCTCTTTGACACGGGCAGCGCGCGGCGCAGTGGCGCGCAGGCGCTGGACGATGGGATCGCCCGACATATCGCGGCCTACCTGGGATGCGTCGGGATGGTAGATGACGGTTCCCCGCCCATCGATCAGGTAGGCCGAGTCGCCGAGGCGGAGGCGCACGATGCTGGCATAAAAGGCGCTGAGGGTGGGCTCGCCGAGGCGAAACATGCCGACCAGGGTGGCGATCTGCTTCCGGTGCTGGCTGTAGACGCTCAATACCGGTACGGCGATGCTGACGACAGGCGTGTCGCCGGGGCCGTCGGTCGACGCGTTGGAAAAGACGAGCGGCCTGCCGGCGAGGAGATCGGGGACGTAGGGCCGGCCTGACCAGTCCTGCCCGACGATCTCGGGCCGGTCGGGCACGCTGCCCATGACGGTGCCGAGATGGTCGAGGAGGACGACGCCGCCGTCGAATACCGCCAGGCGCCCCCGCGTGGTGCGCAGGACGGCAAGCTGTCCCAGTGGGTAGGCCTGGTACTTGGCCTCGTCCCTGGCCAGGTCGAGCAGCTCGGACGAGTATTTGACCATCTCCTCTTCGAGGCGGCTGGCCGCCAGGGAGGCACGCTCCAGCTCGCGGGCGACGACCTCTTCCTCGACGACCCGGTTATAGGCGGCAAAGGTGGCAATGGCCGCCGCGGCCAGGACGAGGACGGCGGGCACCGCCGCCCAGGCGATCAGCCTGCTGCGCAGCCGCTTACCACGCTCCGAAAGCTGCACCGGCCTACTCTGACCCGGCCTGCGCGGCTTCGATCTGTTCCGACACGGTCACCATGTGCTCCGTCGGCATTTGGCCCAGGGTAAAGATCTGCTCCCACGCCGCGGCCGCCAGCTCGGTGGCAGGCGGCTGGCGCCAGAACACCTCGGCGGTGACGGAATAGCCGTTCAGGTGGCCATCGGCAAAGGCGTCGAGGTCGACGCCTTCCGCGCGGGCCGGCAGCTCTTCGCGAATGATGCTTGCCCACTCGCCGACGAGCGACGCGCGCGCCGGCTGCAAAAAGTTGGCACGCGCCATGGCGAGGCCATACTCGCGGCTGGTCAGGAACTTGACCAACTCCCATGCGGCGTCGGGGTGCTCGGTCCCGGCATAGACGGAAAACCCATCAGTCGTCGCCAGGGTAGCGCGCCGCACAGGCCCGGCGGGCATGGGCGCCACGCCCACGCCAAAGTCGGACTCGACGAGGATGTCCTTTAGCGCCCACGATCCATCCTCGACCATGGCGATCCGCTCCTCGATAAAGGCCTGCCGCGTCTCGAGGTTGCCGACGGCGAGAAAGTTGGCCATCACCTGGTCGTCCCACATCCGGGCACGGATCCACTCCATCGCCGCCAGCGACTCGGGACGGTCCATCATGCTGATCCTCGAGTCGGCGGGGTTGACGAAATGCCCCCCCCAGGCGTTGACGTGCACCTGGAGCCGGTCCCAGGCCACGTCGAGCATGCTGCCCCAGCGCTCCACTTCGCCGGTGCGGGGGTGGACGCTGGTCAGCAGGCGCATGGCGTCGAGATAGTCGTCGTGCGTCCAGCTCCCGTCGGGATAGGCCACTCCCTGCCTGTCAAAGAGGTCCTTGTTGTAGTAGAGGGCGAGGGCACCGTGGTACTTGGGCAGCGCGAACTGGCGGCCATCGGGGGTAAAGAAGGAGCGGTACTGGGCCGGATCCCACTCGTCAATCGTCGCCCGATCCAGGTCGGCATCGGCGTAGGGCTTCAGGTCGAGCAGATAGCCCTGCTGTGCCCACGCCGGCAGCCACTCGCAGCAGCCAGAGAGGACGTCGGGCGCGGTGCCCGCCTCCATGTCGACCGGCATCTGCTCGACCAGGTTTTCAGGATCGGGGGTGTAAAAGACGCGGATGTTGGGGTGTGACGCGTGAAATTCGGCCAGCAAACGCTGGGCCATCTCGGGGAACCAGGCGGTGCGCCAGTCCTGGTAGACGAGCTGGATCCTGCCGCCGTTGCCGTTGTCCATCCTGGCCTCTGGCGCGGGAGCGACCCCGCACGCGGCCAGGGTGCCGCCGGCGGCGGCCGCGCCGGCCAGTCGCAAAAACGCCCGCCGCGACATGCGGGCGCCGGGCCGGCGTGGCATCTCATAAGTCGGTTTCATCCGTTCCTCCTGCACTACATGCGTCGGTGTGCATTATACAGCCACGACGCGCCCGGATCATCGGAGCGAAGGACGAATCGGGGTGCGTCAAAAGACGGGTTTTGCGAGCGAGCGTAAGTCAAATGACGTAGCTGCCCGATCCCGTCTACCATATTGGATTCGACTATTTATATAATCATAATTTGACAAAAAGTTGGTTTGGGTGTAGAATGTTGCTCGCAAGACGCAAGCACTTGCGCGACTCCACATAGCAGCTTTCATAAGAGATCCCGAGTCATAGGCTAATCCCGAGGGCCACAGAATCCATCGAAGCAAAGGGCCAGGCCCCGCAATCACTATGGTTTGCCGGGCCAGGATGAACAGGACATGCTGGCTGACCAACGT
>DATHUZ010000585.1:0-2752 GCA_035461725.1 Anaerolineae bacterium | reverse complement strand
GTCAAGCCAGAGTGGGTGTTCAAATGCGAGGACGAGGTCCGTTCCTCCGCCCGCGTGGTCGACGGCGTCGTCTACATCGGCAGCTACGATCATAATCTATACGCGATCGACGCCCAGAAGGGCTCCTTTGTCTGGAAGTTTCCGACGAGCAGCGGCATTGCGTCTACCCCGTGCATCTACGAGGACATGGTCCTGATCGGCTCGGAGGACGGGCACGTGTACGCGCTCTCGCGCCGCCTGGGCGACAAGCTGTGGGCACTGGAGACCGGAGCCTGTGTACGCTCCTCACCACACGCATCGTACGGCCATGGCTTTGTCGGCTCGGATGACGGGCACCTGTATACCTTTAACGCGCGCACGGGGCGCGTCGTGTGGAAGTTCCAGTCGGCCGGCCCCATCCGCTCGACTCCGCTCCTCATCGGTGAGATGCTGTACGTCGGCTCTGACGACGGGTACGTGTACGCGCTCGAGCTGCGCTCGGGGCAGGTCAAGTGGAAACACGACACGCACCGGCGGGTGACGTCATCGCCGGCAGAAAGTGATGGGTTGATCATTATCGGCTCGGCAGATGGGCACGTGTACGCGTTGAACGCGGGCTCTGGCTGGCCCGTTTGGCGCGCCCGCACGCGGGCCAGTGTTCTCTCCTCACCTCTGGTCGCGGATGGGGTCGTATACATTGGCTCGGCCGATGGCCACCTGTACGCTTTCGATGCCGGCAGCGGGCGCGAGATCTGGCGCTACGACACGGGGGGGCCCGTGACCTCATCGCCGGCGGTGGAGGGCGACAGGGTGTACATTGGGTCGAACAGCGGGGGGGTGTATGCCCTGGAGGCGAAACGAGGGCGCGAAGTGTGGCAGTACCGAACCGGAGCGCCGGTTCCCTCTTCGCCGTTCGTTTGGGGTGGAGTCGTCTACATCGGCTCCGTGGATCATCACGTCTATGCGCTGCCCGCATGAGCCGGTGGACGTAAGGCCTGGCCGGGCGCGTGCGGTAACGGCAGGATGACCGCATGAACGAGCAGAACGTGGTACAGACAATGCAAGCAGCGGTGGGAGCAGAAGACTTTTTTCCCCACCCACGTCCACTGCACGCTGCGATTGTGTCGGACCTGGGTCTGGTGTGCGATCGCAACCAGGATGCAGGGCTCGTCTTCCAGTTTATCAAGACGCAGGGCACAGAGCCGCCACTGCCGATCTCGCTGCTGATCCTGGCCGATGGCCTGGGCGGGCACTCGCATGGAGAGGAGGCGAGCGCGCTGGCTGTGGCGGTGGCGGCCGACCTTGTGATGCGCCGCATGTGCCTGCCGCTGCTGATCGAGGGGCAGTCGGCAGCAGCCCAGACGCCGATCAACGAGATTCTGGAGATGAGCGTGCGGCAGGCACACGAGGCGGTGGTGCATCGCCTGCCCGAAGGGCGGACGACGCTGACGATGGTCCTCGTGCTCGGGGCCGGGGTGTACGTGGCGCACGTGGGCGACACCCGGGCCTACCTGGGGCGCGCGCGAGCAGCGGGCGTGCAGGGCCAACTGCGCCTGCTGACACGAGATCACTCGATGGCCGCGCGGCTGCTGGAGATGGGACAGGGGACCGCCGAGGGGATGGCAGGGCAGCGGCGCGTGCTCTACAAGGCGATCGGCCAGGGACCGGACGTGGAGCCCGATCTGCGCTACAGCGAGCTGACGCCGGGCGACTATTTGTTGCTATGCTGCGATGGGCTGTGGGGCCAGGTGGCAGATGACGAGATGGCACACATCATCGCGTCGGCAGCCGGCCCTGAAGAGGCATGCCGGCAGCTCGTGGCACGCGCCAAAGAGCTGGGCGGCGACGACAATATCACGGCCATCGTGGCCACGACCGGCCTCACCCACGGGCAGGTGAGCCGTGCTGGCGTATGAACGAGTTTAAGCACGACTATTACGCGATCCTGGGCATCGAGCCGGGCGCGGGTGAGCGAGAGATCAAGCACGCCTACCGGCACCTCGCACGCCAGTACCACCCTGATGTGAGTGCAGAGGCGGACGCCGCCGAGCGTTTTCACGAGGTCCAAGAGGCCTACGACCTGCTGCTTGACCCGATGCGCCGCGAGGCGTACGATCACTGGCGGCGGGTGCACAGCATGGACCGCCCGCTCCCTGTGATTCTGAGGGCAATCCCCAGCCAGAGCCGTCTGCCCTGCATGGCAGAGCCACAGGTGCTCTACGTCCTCGTCGAGGTCGTGTCGTCACCCCACGTCGAGAGCCAGCGCTTGCCGATGAACCTATGCCTGGTGCTCGATCGCAGTACGTCGATGAAAGGCGCGCGGCTGCAGCAAGTAAAGGAAGCGGCGCGCTATATCGTGGATCAACTCGAGCCGGAAGATATCCTGTCGCTGGTCACCTTTAACGATCGGGCCGAGCTGGTGCTGCCGGGGCGGCACGCACTCGACAAGAGCGCAGCGCGCAGCGCGATCAATAGCATCCAGAGCTGTGGCGGCACCGAGATCTTGCAGGGGTTGAAGCTGGGCTGGCAGCAGGTGATGCGCTGGCACGACAGCAGCCACGTCAGCCATCTGCTGCTGCTGACCGACGGGCAGACCTATGGTGACGAAGAAGAGTGCCTGGAAATGGCACGCGTCGCGGCAGAGCGGCAGGTGTCGCTAACCTTGATGGGGGTCGGCGCCGATTGGAACGACACGTTGCTCGACGAGATGGCGCAGGTCAGTGGCGCGCCCGATGCGAGCATCTATATCGACTCGACGAACAAGATTGTGAAG
>DATHUZ010000584.1:0-5188 GCA_035461725.1 Anaerolineae bacterium | reverse complement strand
TGGCCGAAAGGGCGAACTCGGACCCGGCGGGAGCGCCACAGGGTGGTGAAAAAGACCACCAAGAAGGCCAAGAAGAGCCGCAAAACCGCCTAATCGCGGATCGAAACTCGATTGTTAACGTGCTGGACGATCACTGGATCGTTTCCGGTGTATCATGGTTTATCTAAAAGCGAGTTTACAGTAAAGACATTCCATTGCTGCTCCTGATGCACGTGCTCTTGCCTACTCCGTGTGCACGATTATACTTCACTTGCCTGGCGTATGCAACAGGGTACTGCAGGCGCGACGACCGTGATGTAGGAACCTTAATCGTGCAGATTAACAGCCGGCAATCGACCGTCGTGAAACAGATCGGTCTGTGCGTTGGCGCGTCACGTGACATCAATTAGAAAAAGGGTTGTATACAGTTGAAAATGAAAGAATACCTACTATAAGAAGGCTCCCACCGTCGCGGTGGGAGCCTATCTTCTGGCTCCTCGGCTAGGACTTGAACCTAGAACCAACCGGTTAACAGCCGGTCGCTCTGCCGAATTGAGCTACCGAGGAGTATTATGTGCCAATTATACCCATCGGGCGCCAATCCGTCAAATTTACCCCAGGTAATCGCGCAGCTTTCTGCTGCGCAGGGGGTGCCGCAGTTTGCGCAGCGCCTTGGCCTCGATCTGCCGGATCCGCTCCCGCGTCACCCCAAACTCCTGCCCCACCTCTTCCAGTGTGTGGCTCTGCCCGTCCTTCAGCCCAAAGCGCATCTCCAGCACCTGCCGCTCGCGGACGTTCAACGAGTTCAAAATGTTGCGCAACTGCTCGCGCAGCAGTTGGTGCGACGCGGCGTCGTCAGGCTCGGGCATCGTCTCGTCCTTGATGAAATCGGCCAGGTAGCTGTCCTCTTCTGTCCCGATCGGCGTCTCCAGCGACATCGGCTCCTGCGCGATGCGCATGATCTGCTCCACCCTGTTGGCCGCCCGCCGCAGCTTGCGCGACTGGACCGCGTCGAGCCGCTGGCGCGCGTCGAGCGTCGACTGGATATCCTCGCGCTCGCCCGGCTCCAGCGCCACTGTCGACTCCATCTCCGGGTCCAGCGCGATATCTTCCGGCGTCGGGTCGCGCCCCAGCTCCTGCTGCAGCCGACGCTGCACCCGGATCAGGTGGCTGATCGTCTCTACCATGTGCACCGGGATGCGGATCGTGCGCGCCTGGTCGGCGATCGCCCGGCTGATCGCCTGCCGGATCCACCACGTGGCATAGGTGGAAAATTTATAGCCCATCGTGTGGTCGAACTTTTCCACCGCCTTGAGCAGGCCGATGTTCCCTTCCTGGATCAGGTCGAGAAAGTTCATGCCGCGCCCCATGTAGCGCTTGGCCACGCTCACCACCAGCCGCAGGTTCGCCTCAGCCAGCTTGCGGCGCGCGCGCCCTCCCTCCCTCACCTGCCACTCCAGGTCGCTCCTCTCATCGTCGGCAAAGTCGCCGTCGGCTTTCAATCTCTTTTCCGCCTGGTCGCCGCGCTGGATCGCCCGCGCGAGCGTCACCTCCTCCTCCGCAGTCAGCAGGTTCACCTTGCCGATCTCGCGCAGGTACATGCGCACCGGATCGCTGCTCGGGTCGAACGCGTCGCTCAGCTCGGGAAAGGGGGCCGCGACCTCCTCCTCCGGAAACTCTTCCTCGATCTGGCGCAGGTCCTGGAGCTGTGGCTCCTCGTCTTCGTCGCCCTCCGACATGCCCATCTCGAGATCAAGAAAGAGGCTGCGCAGCGCCGCGCCGTCGCTCGACATGTCACCATTCTCCGCGACGTCATCATCCACGAGCACACCGGCTACTCCGAGATCGCCGTTCTCCTCGTCCGGCACGAGCTCCTCGCCTTCTATTTCGAGCGGCAGGTTGTCCTTTTTGTCCGCTACCACGTAGCTCTCGACCTCCAGCGATCCGCGCGCCACACCGGGCCGTATCGCAAACTGTGTGTGAATTCGCCAGGCCAGGGCGCGGAGACCGCGCCCCTACGAAAGTACACAACTCTGGGCATAGCGCCCCACACCGGCCCCCGCTCCTCCGGGCCGGCATGGGTGACCGAACCTGTCGGCATCGTCATCACGCGCTTCTCACCCGGCCTCGTGCACCACACGCACCTCGGCATCGTGCTGCCGTCTCCGTCCCGACAGCGACCGCTCATTGATCGCCTGCTCCAGCCGGTGGATGCGCTCCTTGGCCTGCTTGATCTGCGGGGCGTATATCACCCTCGCCTCTTTGCCTTCATCCTGCAGCAAAAAGTGCGTCTCACGGACCTGGCGATGCAAGCTCTGGATGCGCACCCGCATCACCGTGTCGAGCAGATCGCCAAACAGCAGCTCGTCCACGATCTCGGGCACGCCCGCTTGCCGTGCTAGCAGCGCGTTCAATCGCTGCTGCAGCTCCTCGCCCAGAGTGTCATAAAACTCGCCGCGCGCCTCCTGCGCCCCACCTCCGGCGATCCACGTTCGCCACGCCTGCAGGATGGCCCGATCCTCGGGCCGGCGCAGCTCATCCCCGTGAAATGCCCCCTCTCCCGCTTCCGCCAGCGCCAGGTCGACCCTGCCTACCATTTGTGGTCGGGCCAAGAGGATCGACAGGCAGTGCTCGTCCATCTCCTGCCTGCCGGGCGCCTGCTTGCCGCGCTCCGGCTCGCCGATCGCCCGCCGCGCGGGCGGCGCCGCGCGCCGCTGCCCGCCGCCGAGCTGCTCCCACAGCCCCCTGTCGTCCATCTGCACCATGCGCGCCAGTTGCTGCACGTAATGCGCCCGCTGCACTCTGTCGCTCAGGTCCTTCACCAATGGCCCCAGCCGCTGCACCGCCGTCGACTTGCCCCGCGCCGTCGCCAGGTCCAGGTCGGCCGTCAGCACGTCGAAATAAAAGTCGAGCACCGGCCGCGCCGCAGCGATGAGCTGCACCCAGCGCGCCGGGCTCTGGCGGATCACCTCGTCGGGGTCGAGCCCTTTGGGCAGCGTCGCGATCCGGATCTCGGCCGCCAGCCGCTCCTCGAACCGGATCAGCCCCCGCGCCGTCGGCACGGGCACCGCTTCGCGGTCCATCGACTGCCGCGCCACGTCGAGCCCGCGCAGTGTCGCGCTCTCACCCGCCGTGTCTGAATCGAGCGCCAGCACAAAGCGCTTTGTATGCTTCTTGAGCAGGCCGAGCTGCGCCTCTGTCAGCGCCGTGCCCATCTGCGCCACGACGTTGTCGATGCCGTGCTGGTGGGCCATCAGCACGTCCATGTAGCCCTCGACGATCACCGCTTCGTCGGCCGTTCGGATGCCGGCGCGCGCCCTGTCGAGCCCGAACAGCACGCTGCTCTTGTCAAAGAGCGGCGTCTGCGGCGAGTTCAGATATTTCGGCTGCCCATCGCCCAGCACCCGCCCCGCGAACCCCACGGGCCGCCCCCGCTCGTCGCGCAGCGGATAGATCACCCGCCCGCGAAAGCGGTCGTAATAGCCGCTGCCATCGTCGCGCTGGATCACCAGCCCCACGTCGAGCAGGTCCTCGGCGTTGTACCCCCTGGTCGACAGGTAGCGCAGCAGCCCGTCCCACCGGTCGAGCGCATAGCCGATCTCGAAGCGCTCCAGCGTCTCGCGCGCCAGCCCACGCTCTTCCAGGTAGGCACGGGCGCGCGCCGCTTCGTCGGCGTTGAACAGCAGGTGGTGAAAATAGGTCGCAGCCGCCTGCACAATGTCCCGTAAAAAGTCGAGCCGCTCCTGCGCGCGGGCGGCCGCGGGGCTCGCCGGCTGCAGCTCAACCCCCGCGCGCTGCGCCAGCAGCTTGAGCGCGTCACCGAAATCGAGGTTCTCCCTCTTTTGGATGAAGGTGAACACGTCGCCGCCGGTGCCGCACGCGCCAAAGCAGTGCCACGTCCCCGTCTCGGGAAAGACGACGAAGGACGGCGTCTTTTCCGCGTGGAATGGGCACAGCCCCTTATAGTTCCGCCCCGCCTTGGTCAGCGGCACGTACGTTTGTACCACCTCGACGATGTCGAGACGCTCTTTTACCTGGTCGACGACACTCATCTCAACCTGTTGCCAACTTTTGATGACGGCCCTCGCTCGGTGCCGAAAAGGTACAGAGATGGTCGTGGGGTGTGGTCGGGTCGGGTTCTTCTGTTTCCACACCTGGCGCGAGCCCTGACACCTCCCCTCCGAGAGGCGCCCGTATTCTACCACAAAACTCGCCCACAGCCAAGCAGGCACCCCGCATAATCAAATACCCACACAGATGCAGTTCCAAAAATCTCGGTGTATCTCCGTGCCTTCCGTGTGTCTCCGCGTTCCCCTCTCCCTCTCTCTCAAAGCGACACGACCGGCGCATCCATCCCTTCCGTCCTGTATGCGAACGCCATGTGCGGTGTGTTATGGTGCCAGCCCGGGCGGCCGTCGGGTGCCAGCACGATCACCCCGCCCAGCCCGTTCACCTTGCTCTCGAGGAACTCGATCGCGGCCCGCGCCCCGACCATCGGGTCGCCCAGATCCTCCGTCTTGCCCAGCGCCAGCCGCGCCAGCAGCACCTTGGCGATGCTCTCGCCCCAGCCCGTCGTCGACGCGCCCCCTACGTCGTCGTCGGCGTAAAAGCCCGAGCCCACCATCGGCACGTCGCCTACCCGGCCCGGCATCTTGTTTGGCGTGCCTCCTGTCGACGTGCCCGCCGCGACGTGTCCCTGCGCGTCGCGCGCCACGCATCCCACCGTGTCGTGCCCGCCGCCCTTCTTGCCGCCCGGCCTGTCGAACGAGCTGCGCGCCGAGTAGGTGCGGTCGTAGAGGAGCTTTTGCCACCGCTCGAACTCGCGCGGCACCGCCAGGTCGGTCAGGTCGCACGCCCGAAAGCCCATCCTCTGTGCGAACCGCTGCGCGCCGCCCGCCACCAGCAGCACGTGCTCGCTCTTTTCCATCACGGCGCGCGCCAGCCGGATCGGATTCTGGATGAACTGGACCCCCGCCACCGCGCCGACCAGCATGGCGCCTCCGTCCATGCACCCCGCATCGAGCTCCACCTGGCCCTCGGCATTGAGAAAAGAGCCGCGCCCGGCGTCGAACGTCTCGTCGTCCTCCATCACCACGATCGCCGCCTCGACGGCGTCCATGGCCGATCCCCCCGCCTCCAGCACAGCCCAGCCCGCGTCCACCGCGCGCCGCGTGCCGGCACGATGCGCGTCCTGCTGCTCGCTCGGGAT
>DATHUZ010000583.1:0-3004 GCA_035461725.1 Anaerolineae bacterium | reverse complement strand
GGGCTGTTGACTACCGTCCCTCGCTGCCCGCCGCGGCGCTTGTGATCGCGGCCCTCTTGATTTCCGCTCGCTTCCCCGACCTGCACCTGACGGGTCTGGTCCTGGCTGCGTCCCTGATCGGCACCCTTACCTGGCAGCTCTTGCGGCCGCCCGAGGGGCATCCCACGCAGAGCTGGGCGATCACGCTGGGCGTGGCGCTGTGGCTCGGCTGGCTCGCGGCACATTTCGTGCTGGCCCGTGACCTGTCGACGCCGTTCGGATGGGGCGTAGGGACGCGGTGGCTGGTGCTCATCTTTCTTGTCACCTGGATCAATGACACGGCCGCCTACTTTGTGGGGATGGCGATCGGCCGTCACCACTGCGCGCCGTACCTGAGTCCCAAAAAGACGTGGGAGGGGACGGTGGGCGGCTGGATCGGCGGTGTGGTGGCAACGATGCTGCTCGGTGCGTGGCTGGTGGAGCTGCCGTGGGCACACGGGCTGGCCCTGGGCGCGCTGGTCGCCACCGTGGCGCCGTTTGGGGATCTCGCCAAGTCGATGGTCAAGCGACAGCTCGGCGTGAAGGATTTCAGCGCGCTCATCCCGGGACATGGCGGGATGATGGACCGGATCGACAGCCTACTGTTTGTGGCGCCGGTGGTGTATTATTATGCCACGATCGTGCTAGAGGCCCTGGCACAGAGGTAGAAGGTGAAGTCCCGACAAGCAGCCGGTCTGGTCCTCGCCCTTGGCGTGTTTTTCGTCGTTCTTGCACTTGTGTTGTCCGGCATGCCCCGGGACAGTGCCCGGCCCGCGGAGGGAGGCGGTGTGCCCGCCGGCGAGACCCGAGAGGTGGGTGAAGCGGAGGCGGGGACGGCGGATGATGACCGGCCGGGTGACAGCGGAAGCGCTTCTGCGCCGGCGGACGATAGGGTGCGTATCCGCGATATACAGGGCGCGGCCCACGCTTCTCGGTTCGACGGCCGACGCGTCGCCGACGTGCACGGCATTGTGACTGTGGCCACGTCGAGAAGCTTTTACATGCAAGACCCGCTGCCCGACGCAGATGAGGCGACGTCGGAGGGCATTCTCGTCTTTGTCGCAGGCGATCCGAAGGTGCGTGTTGGAGACGAGGTGCTCGTCAGCGGCGAGGTACAGGAGTATTATCCTGGCGGCTATGCGACAGGCAACCTGCCCATCACCGAGATCGTCAAACCGTCGATCACGGTGGTGTCGAGCGGCAACGCGCTGCCCAGCCCCACGCTCCTCGGCGTCGGCGGGCGCGTGCCGCCAGGCCAGATCATCGACGACGACTCTGCAGGCGACGCCCTGACGGGCATGTTCGATCCCGCCGAGGATGGTCTCGACTTTTATGAGAGCCTCGAGGGTATGCTCGTTCAGATCGACGAGGCGGTGGCTGTGGGCAGTACCAACGACTATGGCGAGATCCCGATCGTCATCGCCGATGCAGCGTACCGGGATACGCGCTCATCGCGCGGAGGCGTGGTCATCGAGTTGGATGCGTATCACCCCGAGCGGATCATCCTCGACGACGCGCTGATGGCGGTGCCAAAGGTCAGTACGGGTGACAGGTTCGCCGCGCGCATTGTGGGCGTGCTCGACTATAACTTTGGCAATTTCAAACTGCTGAATCCCAAGCCGTGGCCCGCGGTCGTGCCGGGCGGCCTGGAGCCCGAGACGACAGCCCTGGAGGGTAGCGCCGATCTGCTCAAGATCGCCACGTTCAACGTCCTGAACCTCGACCCGTCGGACACCGAGTTCGAGGTGCTGGCGGCCCAGATCGTCGACAATCTCGGAGCGCCCGATATCATCGCCCTGCAAGAGATCCAGGACAACAACGGAGAGACAGACGACGGCACCGTCGACGCCAGCCTGACCTACGCCGCATTGATCGCCGCGATCGAGGCGGCCGGTGGTCCGCAGTACGACTGGCGCGACGTGGCCCCTGCCGACAACCAGGATGGCGGCGCACCAGGCGGCAACATCCGCGTTGGATTGCTCTTCCGGCCCGACCGTGTGACTTTTGTCGACAGAGGGGTGGCGGGGCCGCGCGATGCGAACGAGCCGGTGATGGGCGCGGCGGGCGTGGAGCTGACCTTGAGCCCCGGGCGCGTCGATCCGACAAACAATGCCTTCTTTGACAGCCGCAAGCCGCTGGCAGGCGAGTTCCTGTTCAACGGCAGCACGCTGTTTGTCGTCGCCAACCACTTTAATTCCAAGGGCGGCGACACGCCCCTTTTTGGCCGCGTGCAGCCGCCGGACCTCGCTTCCGAGGCGCAGCGGATCGAGCAGGCCCAGGTCGTAAACGATTTTGTCGATTCGATCCTGGCACTCGATCCCGATGCCAACGTCGTGGTACTCGGCGACCTGAACGACTTTCAGTTCTCCACGGCGATCGCGGATGTGCTTGAGGCGGACGCGCTCACCAACCTGATCTGGTCGCTGGCGCCGAATGAGCGCTATACCTACATCTATGACGGCAACTCGCAGGCCCTCGATCACATCCTGGTCAGCGCGCACCTCGCCTCCTTCTCGCCGTTGTACGACATTGTCCACGTCAATGCCGAGTTTCCCGCGGGCTCGCGGGTGAGCGACCACGACCCGGCCGTCGCACTCCTTTACCTGGCTGCGCCGTGATGTAGCCTGGCTCTCGGGTTGACGACTCGGGAGAAGTGTGTTAGACTTTTCGCATCGGAGCATCTCTGTTCCCGACTGTCTCTCAATCTGCCATCGACGGTGAGGTACACGCGAACGCCTCACCATCGTGGCTGTATCGCCAGCGTACATTGAGGGCTGGAGTATTTCTCACAAGGAGGTAGAAGTTGAAAGGCAGACAAGCAGCGAGCCTGGTGTTATCCCTTCTCGTGGTCCTCTCACTTTTGTTGTCCGGGCTGCCCGGAAATGCCGTCTCTCTGGCACAGGGAGGCGGCATTGTCGTGGATGGGACACGCGCGGCCGATCCCATCGCCACTGGGGCGGCACTGGATGCGGTGCTCGTCACCGTT
>DATHUZ010000582.1:0-3898 GCA_035461725.1 Anaerolineae bacterium | reverse complement strand
GGTTGCGCTGTTGAGGGCAACAGCTCGATAACTCGGGGCACGTAGGGCGGATTGCCAATCCGCCCCACACTCTGGCCGCAGGTTGGCGAGGCGATATGAGGAGATGGGCGTGGAGATTCCAGGCTGGGTGTTCGAGGCGATCAAGGACTATAGTGGCCTGGACGCGTCGCTGCTCAGCGCCGGGGCGTTGACGCAGGCGGTGGGGAGGCGAGTCGCGGGGCTCGCACTCCAGGGCCCGTCTGCCTATTGGCCTCGCCTGCGGGAGGAGAATGGCGAGCTGAACAGCCTGGTTCAAACTCTGACCAACAAAGAGACCTACTTTTTCCGCGAGCCACACCAGTTCCAGGTGCTGCGCGACCGCGTCGTGCCCGAGCTGCTCGCAGCCCGCGAGAAACGGGGCGCGGGAGGGGAACTGCGGGTGTGGAGCGCCGGGTGTGCGACGGGGGAAGAGGCGTATTCGCTGGCGATGACCCTGATCGATTTCCAACGCACGACGAGCGCTCGATTCCAAGTGACCGTCGTCGGCACCGATATCGACACGGCCGCGCTGGATCTTGCCAGGCAGGGGTGTTACGACGAGCGCGCCGTGCGACTGGTGCCCGATGCGCTGCGGCAGCGCTATCTCACCGGACGGGGCGACAGGTGGTGCGTGGTGCCCGAAGTGGCGCGCCTGGTCGCCTTTCGCACGCACAACCTGGCATCGACCTGCCTTCCGCCAGACCTTGCCGTAGAGGTGCGGGGCGGCGTCGACGTGATCTTTTGCCGGAACGTGACGATCTATTTTGACGAACCGATGCGTGAGCGGCTCAATGCGTGCCTGGCCGGCGCGCTGCGCGAGGGGGGTTACCTGTTCGTGGCCTCGGCCGAGACGTTGGGCCACGACCGGGGCCGGCTGGCACTGGTGTCGCTGGGCGAGGGGTTTGCTTTTTGCAACAAGCCCGCAGCGGCAGAGGCGGGCGGCACACGCCCGCCGCGGCGGGCGCGCACGTCGGTAGCCGCCTCTCGATCTGGCAGCACGCGGGCAGCGGCGCCTCCCCCGCGCTCGGGGACGCAAAAGCCGGAGCCCGCCCCCGCCTCGCCGGCACGGGGCGCCCCACGTCGCGACGATCCGCCTTCAGTGGAGGCGGCGCACCGGGCGTTTCAAGAGCAGGCGTATGACGCGGGGATGCGCCACCTCAGCCGGCTGCCGGCAGAGGATGCGGCACGACCTGAAGCGGCCTGCCTCCATGCCGCTATCCTGCTCCAGCAGGAAAAGCCAGACGAGGCGAGCCAGATCTGCCGCCGGGTGCTGGACCGGGACCCGTGGTATCCCGATGCCTACCTGCTGCTCGGGCTGGGCTACCGCCAACAGGGCCATGGCGTCGAAGCGGTGAGCACGCTCAAACAGGCGATCTATTTGCGGCCCGACGATCCGCAGGCTCACTTTTTTCTCGGCGACACGTACCGGATGCTCGGGCTGCACGCCGAGGCCCGGCGCGAGTACGAAAACACGCTCAACATCCTGCGACGGAAGAGTGGCGGGCCGGCCCAGGTGGGCCTGGCCGGTGTGCCCGATGACCTGATGCGCCGCGCGTGCCGCACCCACCTGGCCCGTTCCGGGCAGCGAGAGGGGCAAGCCAGATGATGCGAGGCTCAACGTGACCGGAGTGGGTTGCCAGAGACGGGGCCGGGCAGGCGCTCGGCGATCCCGGGTGGTTTGCGTGGTGATGGACGAGGAAGCGCGCAGGTGATAGAAAGGGAAGGCATGGCATGAAGTTCGACCGTTCGCTCTTTATCGGCAAATTCAGCACCGAAGCCGAGGAGCATCTACAAAAGCTAAACGACGGCGTGCTGCGCCTGGAGCGCGCCGAGGCAGATGCCGACCCGTCGACGCCCGCCGGGCAGGAGCTGATGGCCGAGATCCTGCGTGCGGCACACACGCTCAAAGGCTCGGCGCGGATGATGGGCTTTAAGGAGATCAACCAGGTTGCGCACAAGCTCGAGGACCTGCTGCTGGAAGTCAAGGAGAGCCGGCTGGCGGCAACACCGGCGTTGTGCGACCTGATCTTTCGTTCTCTCGACATGATGGATGCGAGCCGGCAGGCGGTGGTGGAAGGACGCGAGGGTGAGGTGGTCGTCGACGAAATCGTCGACCTGTTGGAGCGGGCTGCGCAGGGCGAGGTGGTTGATCTACCGCCGCGCCGGCAAGCAGCGGCAGCGACGGTTCCGCAGGCGCCCGAGCCTGGTGCCGAGCCACCCGCAGGGCTCGCCGAGCGCATCGCCGAGAGCCCGGTGGAATCGCCTACTGCCGCCGCGGGGGTGGTGGACGGGCAGGAGCCACCAGCCCCGCCGCCAGCAGCCCGTGCCGCCGCGGTGCCGGCGGCACAAGCCGAGCGGCGGCCGGCGGTGCAGGCGCACGTGGTAGAGGAGCGGATCCGGGTGAGCGCGCCGAAGCTCGACAAGACGATCCGTCTCACAGGGGAGGTGATTGCCGCGCAAAAGCGGGCCGAGATGCGCCAGGAGGACCTGGCCCTTGTGTGGCAGATGGCACGCGCCCATCGCCGGCTGCTGCGGCTGTACGCCGGGGATACCGTCGCGGTGGCAGTCGAGGAGGGCAGCTTTGCCGCCGACGTTGACCCGATCCTCGTCCAGGTGCTCCGGAGTGGGCAGGCGCTGGCAGATAGCCTGGATCACCTGGTCAAACAGAACCGTGAAGACGTCGCAGACCTGGGGCGGGTGGTGATAGAGCTGCAGCAAGACACGCTGGGACTGCGGATGCTGCCGGTATCGACGGTGTTCGATACCTTTCCCCGAGCCGTGCGCGACCTGGCACGCGAGCGGGGCAAAGACGTGGACCTGGTGGTGAAAGGTGGAAGCACAGAGCTCGACAAACAGATGTTGGAGCGACTGAGCGATCCGCTGATGCATATGCTGCGCAACTCGGTGGATCATGGGCTGGAGCCACCGGATGACAGGGAGGCGCGTGGGAAGCCGCGGCGCGGCACGATCTGGCTGCGCGCTTTTCCCGCAGGTGGGAGCATCCTGATTGAAGTAGAAGATGACGGGCGCGGCATCGACCTGGAGGCGATCCGCCGCAAGGCGGTCGACCAGGGGCTGGCGGATGAGGAGAAGGTGCGCACCATGCCGCAGCGCGAGCTGCAGAGCCTGATCTTTCTGTCCGGGTTCAGCACGAGCCGGGTGGTGAGCGACGTGTCGGGCCGGGGGGTGGGCCTGGACGTCGTGCGGCGCAATGTGATCGAGGACCTGAAAGGGGATATCACCGTCGATACGGAGCCGGGCAAGGGGACGCGCTTTACGCTGACGCTGCCCTTGACGCTGACGACGCTGCGCACCCTGTTTGTGCGCGTCGACGGCCACCTGTTTGGCATGCCGGTGAATTACATCGGCGAGACGATGCGCGTGCGCCCGACCGACGTCATCCAGGTCGTCGATCAGCAGGCGATCCGCCTGCGTGACCAGATCGTGCCCATCGAGCGGCTGCGCCGGGTGCTTCCCGGGCTGCCCGCAGCGCCGAACGGCACCGGGAGGCGGCCGGCGACGCGTGGGGGACCCGAGCCGGCCGGAGAGTGGCTCTACCTGGTGATAGCCCAGGTGGCGGGCGAGCGCGTGGGATTCGTCGTGGACGAGGTGGCGGACGAAGAGGACGTGCTGATCAAGCCACTGCCCAGGCACCTGAAGCGCATCGGCATTCTCGCCGGGGCAACCATCGCGCCCAACGGGGCGGTCATTCCAATCCTGCACGTGCCCGGCCTGGTGCGTGCGATCCGCTTTGAAACGCCGACCCCGGTTGTGCAGCAGGCACAGACGCCCACCAGGGCGCCGCACATCCTGGTCGTCGACGACTCGCTCAACACCCGCGAGATCGAAAGGAGTATCCTGGAAGCGGAGGGCTACCGGG
>DATHUZ010000581.1:0-1542 GCA_035461725.1 Anaerolineae bacterium | reverse complement strand
ACGGCCCGGCAGGGGCTTTGCCGAGCAGTTTCGACGGAACGTGGTGGTCATGTACCCCGTGTGGTTCCTGCCGCCTCTGGCCGCGCTGTGGCGTTTGCTCGTCGATCCAGGGTGGCAGGTCGTGGTTCTGCTGGGGCTGTTTTGCCTTGGTGGTTTCGTGGTCTTGCCCTATGCCTCGCACCGCCTGTGCCGGACGTGCGCCAACGCAGCCAGGTGCCCGCGCGTCGAGGTCCGATAGGGAGGCGCGCCGCAGGGCCGTGCTCCAGGAGGCGTTCCGCGAGCGCTTGTAGAAGAGCCACCTGTCGATCGCGGTGGGCGTCAAGGAGATGCGTGAAGGGGTTGCGCGGGCCGCTCACAACATCCCTCACGCCGGCAAATAGCCTACCGCTGTGTGTGCCACCCGGTGCGAGGCCCACCAGACCCGGCACCGGGTGGCACGGACAGCAGACCGGCCGCGGGTCAATCGCCCCGCGTCACGAAAGGCAGGTAGACCGTGAACCGGGGAGCCAGCAGGGGCGGCAGGTCGGGTTCCACCGGCACCTCGGGCGGCAGGGCCAGCTCGCCATAGTAGGCGACCAGGAACTCGTCCCAGGCGGTGTCGCCGACAAAGGGGAGGTCACCCGCCAGGTACTCGTTGTACCCCCAGCCATCGGGGTTGGGCGGGTAGTAGATCGATAGGCCATGCGCGTTGTCGAGATCCCAGTAGGTGGGGCCATAGGTCCCGCTTTCGTGAAGTTCCTCAACCAGGAAGGGGCCGCCCACGGCGCCGATGGTATCGATCAGGTTCTGGGCGGCGGCCTGGATGCCGGGATCGGGCACGTGCTGCGCGATCACCTGTGCCAGGTGGTAGAGATCGACATACTCGTCATAGTCGTCGATGACCAGGTAGTCGCGAGAATCGAGTTTTTGCGCCGCCGCCCGTGCCTGCGCGATCTCGGAAGCGTAGGCCGGCAGCGCCGCGGTGAGGCTTGAGGCCAGGGCGCTCGTGGCGTTGACCACGTCGCCAACCAGCGCCAGGTCGATGGCGGCGATCGTGCGTGGATAACCGGGCAGGGCGGCAAAGTACTCACTCGCGATCCGCCCGGCGAGCACGCGCGGCGTTGGACCGTCAGCCGCCTGAAGGATGTAGCGGTCGTAGGCAAAGATGCTCCACCCAAGGTTTTCCGACGCGATCAGGTGATCGGCGTGATCCTGGAGCTGGTACGCCAGCTCGATCATGGACATCAGGCAGGCGTCATAGTGCAGGACGTCGACCGGGTCCGGGTTGTGCGTGGCAATCGCATCGAGGGCGGTTTCGAGCTCGGGCACGGTGATGTTGCCCGGAGTGCGGTACGTCTCCCAGGCGATGCCCCTCGTCCCACCGCCATGGTTGCTGACCGCCAGGTAGTAAAAGTCGCTCGGGTAGTTGTCGCGCGCCCAGTTGACCAGGTCAACCAGCGTTTGAGGATCGCCCATGTCGAGCTCGCCCATCTCCCAAAAGTCGACGCCGGGCGTGTATTGGCCATCGGAGCGGACCTTGTAGCGGCGGCTGTCGCCGTGCTC
>DATHUZ010000580.1:0-2763 GCA_035461725.1 Anaerolineae bacterium | reverse complement strand
CGCGGAACGCCGACGGGTTCTATGCCGAAGAGCAGGCCAAGATGAAGCCGCTGGACGCCAAGGGTGTGGACAGGGAGGTCAAGGCGGGTGTGTACATCGCCGGCCTGGCGCACAGTCCGCGCTTTCTGGAGGAGACGATGGCGCAGGCGGCAGGGGCGGCGATGCGCGCGGCGGCCTACCTGGCCCCTGAGGTGGTGGAAACCAGGCCGACGTCGGTGTGGGTGAATGAGCGGCTGTGCAGCTTCTGTGGGCTGTGCGTAGAGGCGTGCCCGTATGGCGCGCGGGTGCTGAACCATGATACGCGCGTGGCCGACGTGGATTACGCGTTGTGCAAGGGGTGCGGGGTGTGCGCGGTGGTCTGCCCGAACAAGGCGACGCTGCAAAAGACGTTCGAGCATCGCCAGGTACTATCCACCCTGGAGATGGCGTTGCTGTAGGGAGGTAAAGAAATGCTTGTAATCGAAAGGATGACCACTCAGCCGGCGACGACGACGGCAGAGACGCCGGTGCGCAAAGCACTCGAGGTGATTCGGCAGGAGAGCGTACGCCACCTGCCGGTGGTGGACGAGAAAGAGCATCTGATCGGGATCGTGTCGGAGAAGGACCTGCTGCGTGCCGGCGGAGAGGCTCTCGTCGGAGAGATCATGACCCGTGACGTGGTGACGGCCACAGAGTACACGGCGCTGGAAGACGCGGCACGGATCATGGCGGATCGCACCATCAGCAGCCTGCCCGTGATGCGCAATAACAAGCTGGTGGGAATCATCACCGAGACAGATCTGTTCATGATCTTTTTGGAGCTGCTGGGGGCCAGGGAAGAGGGTGTTCGGCTCACGATGTTGGTGCCCGAGGAAAAGGGAGTGCTGGCGAGCGTGACGAACGAGATCGCCAACATGGGCGGCAACATCCTGGCCTTGAGCACTTTTCGGGGTGAGGATCCAACGAACAGGATGGTCACCGCCAAGGTCGCCGACGTGCCGACAGAGAAGCTGGTGGCGATCATGGAGGCGCTCGGCATGGAGATCGTCGACGTGCGGGAGGACTGAGATGCGGGTTCGAGAGCGGATGTCCAGTAATCCGGTGACGATCGGCGTTGACACGGGGATCACGGAAGCGCTGCGGGTGATGCGCGAGCGACAGGTGCGGCGCCTGCCCGTCCTCGACGACGCGGGCCGGCTCATGGGGATCGTGTCGGAAAAGGACCTGCTGTACGCTTCGCCGTCGCCGGCGACGTCGCTCAGTATTTACGAGATGCACTATGTGCTCAGCCGGCTGAAGGTGTCAGAGGTGATGACGGCGGAGGTGATCACGGTCGCACCCGACACGCTGCTCGAAGAAGCGGCCACCATCATGGTCGACAACAAGATCGGCGGGCTGCCCGTGGTGCAGGATGGCAAGCTGGTGGGGATCATCACCGAGACCGACGTGTTCAAGGTCTTTTTGGAGCTGCTCGGCGGGCGAGAGCATGGCTTGCGGCTGACGGTCGAGATCCCCGAGCGCAAGGGTGAGATTGCCCGGCTGACGACCGAGATCGCGCGGCTGGGAGGCAACATTCTGGCCCTGGGCACGTTCCTGGGTGATGACCCGACGACGGCGGTCGTGATGGTGAAGGTGGAGGGTGTGTCGGCGAGTGCATTGGCCGATGCCATGGAGGACCTCGACCTGGAAATTCTTGACAGCGAAGAGGTATAGGAAGAGCGAGATGGCAGAAGCAGAATTTGAACCCACGATCATTGCCTTTTTGTGCAACTGGTGCACCTACACAGGTGCCGACCTGGCGGGCACGTCGCGCATCCAGTATCCACCCAACGTGCGCATCATCCGCCTGATGTGCTCCGGCGGCCTCGACCCCGTGTACGTCTCCAAGGCGCTGCTCGAGGGCGCCGACGGCGTGCTCGTCGGCGGCTGCCATCCGGGCGACTGCCACTACCAGAGCGGCAACTACAAGGCGCGCCGCCGCGTGGCGATCCTGCAGTCGATCCTCGAGCAGATGGGGTTCGACCAGGAGCGCGTGTGGCTGCGCTGGATCAGTGCCAGCGAGGGGCAGTATTTCGCCGACACGGTGACCGACATGGTCGCGGCGCTAAAGGCGAAAGGGCCGAATCCGCTAAAGGGCGTGGGGGCGATCTAGAGATGGTAGAGTGGGGATTGGTAAATTGGTAGATTGGTAGGTTGGTTGACCGGAGTACCAATCTACCAATGTACCAATCTATCCGACCCGCCATTGTGAGGATGGAGCATGATTGAGACAACCATAACCGTGCAGGGAAGCACAAGGGAGACGATCCAGGGGCTGTTGCGGCGGCTGTTGGAGAGTGGGGTCGTGGACGCGTGGCTGGTGCCGATGCAGGTGCCGGGTGGGGGCGTGGCGCCGATGCTGGTGAAGGACCCGGCGGCGCTTGCGGGTGCCGACCCACTGGCGCCGGTGCTGCCGATCAACGCGGCCCGGGCGGCGTCGCAGTTGACCATGACGGCGCACCGGGACAAGCTGGGCGTGGTGCTGCGCGCGTGCGAGATCCGGGCGCTGGTCGAGCTGGTCAAATTCCAGCAGGCATCCCTGGACGATGTGCTGATCGTCGGCGTCGACTGCCTGGGCACCTACTCCGTGCCCGATTACAAGGCGGCGGTCGACAGGGACGCGCTGGCCGGCGGGCTGCGGGCGGGGGCGGTGCGGGCCGAGATCGAGCCGGCGGACGGGATGGCCTTCCGCGACGCGTGCACGATGTGCGAGCAGCCAATACCGGAAGGGGCGCACGTGGCGCT
>DATHUZ010000579.1:0-1791 GCA_035461725.1 Anaerolineae bacterium | reverse complement strand
CAGGCGCGCCGGCGTGCCACCTGCTTGCTTCGGCACGCGTGGCTCTGGCCGCCACCCTGCTGGCGCTCCGGCACCATTCCGGGCGCTCACAGGTGGTCATCCCGGCCTACACCTGCCCAACCGTGGTCCAGTCGGTGCTGGCCGCGGGCCTGGAGCCCGTGTTGTGTGACATGTCCACCGAGACGTTCGGCCTCGACTCACGCGCGTTGGAGAGCAAGATCGGCGATCAGGTCCTGGCCGTCGTGCCCGTGCATCTCTACGGCTTGGCCCAGGACGTCCGCGGCCTGGTAGCGCTGGGCGACGACCGCGACTTCTTTGTAGTCGAAGACGCCGCACAGGCCTATGGAGCCAGGTTCCAGGGGCGCATGGTGGGCACGTGGGGGCACGCCGGGATCTATAGCATGGGGCGCGGCAAGTGCATGCCTGCGGGCCACGGCGGGATCGTCGTCGCCGGAGAGCGCTGTGCCGATGCCATCGCCCGGACTGTGGAGAGCGAGGTCGAATTGGCCGCCGGGCGCGGATTCGCCTCACTGCCCCTGTTCGCCGGATACGGGCTGGCGACCCGGCCGGTGGGGTGGTGGTTCGTGGTTCACACTCCTCTCAATCCCGCCGACGAGGGGATGGACTATGCTGACCTTCCGCCGATCCAGATGCGGAGCATGGCGCCAGCCTACGCCGGCCTTGGCTTCTCGATCTTGCGCCGGCTGCCGTCGATCCAGGACACCTGCAGGCAAAATGCAGGCCGGTTAATGGACCTTCTGGCCCGGTTCGATTTCGTCCGCCTACCGTACATCCCCGCGGGCGCGGAACCGGTCTTCCTGCGCCTGCCGTTCATCGTAGACGGGCAGGAGCGGGCTAGGCGCCTCTTCGAGCGGCTGTGGAGCGCGGGGACCGGGGTGAGCCGCTCCTACTACCGCACTCTCGCCGAACTATGTGCGGGGATGTTTCCGAGTGCAGATGAAGAGTATCCGGGCGCCAGCGAGCTGGCGGCGTGCCTGCTGACGCTGCCGACCCACCCCTACCTCGCCGACCAGGATTTCTCACGCATTGCCCGGGCCTTCTATGATGTTGCATCAGAAGGAGGAAAAGGTGCCCGTACGACCACCTGATGCCGAGATGCTGGCGCGCATGCCTATGGCGCGCGACGAGTACGAGCGGCTGCGGCCGCGAAGCAGGTTCACGCTGCTGAAACAGAAGGTGTTGAACATGATCGCCCGGGTCACGGTGCACCGTGGTCTGCGCATCTGGCTATATCGACAGGTCGGTGTCAACATCGGCCGCGACTGTGTTGTCGAGATGTATGCCAACCTGGATGACCAGTTCCCCGAGCTGATGTTCTTCGAAGACCACAGCGGGCCGTCGCGGCACGTAATCATCATGTGCCACGACGACGTCGCGGCCAAGTCGAGCACCAACGAGGATGGGTTCACCAGGGCACACGGCTACGTCGCGCCCGTGCGCCTGAAGAGCTGGTCGGGGATTGGCACCGGCAGCATCCTGCTGCCGGGGGTGACTGTGCACGAAGGAGCGTACGTGGGTGCAGGGGCAGTGGTAACCAAGGACGTGCCGCCGCACACCGTGGTGGTTGGCGTGCCCGCCCGTGTGATCAAGCATTTGCAGCCCGACGAAGGGCCAAGCCCGCCTGTGAAGCCGGAGCGCGTACTCGAGGAGGTGCTCAATGAAAGCGGCGTCGATTCGGTTGGTGGTGATCGCGGTAGTGACAGCAATGCTGTGCCTGCCAACCATGACATGGCCGGTTCACGGACACACGATGGAGTCGAGTTGCAGCGA
>DATHUZ010000578.1:0-2491 GCA_035461725.1 Anaerolineae bacterium | reverse complement strand
GGTCGCACCGGCTCGTCGAGCCGATTGCGGGGCTGTCGGGTCACCACCGGCTCGAAGGGGTGGTGATCGCGGCGGGACCCGGCGTGCGGGCCGGTGTGGAGCTGCCGGCGGCGAGCATCCTCGACATGGCGCCGACGCTGTTGCACGCGCTCGGTGTGGAGGTGCCGCGCGAGATGGATGGGCGCGTGGTGGGAGAGTGGTTCGAGGCCGGGTCCCCCCTGGCGCGGCCGGTGGTGTACACCGACGAGAGTGTGTACACGGATCGATCCGAGGCGACTGGGCTGGCCGAGGAAGAGATGGAAGAGGTGCAGGACAAGCTGCGCGGCTGGGGCTATGCCGGCTGACGGCGGCGGGCCAACGTGTGGGCCACCAACCCGACGGCAAAACCGGAGCCCAGGGCCAGGGCTCTGACCAGGAGCAGTGCCGGCGAAGCCACAGCCACCCACCGGTCGCGGCGCCACGCCATTCTCACAAAGGGAAGGGTAGTCAGCAAGAAGAGCAGGCCTGCAATGCCGGCTGCCCAAACCAGCGGTCCCCAGAGGAGTGCTCCTATCGCCCCCAGGCCACCAAAGCCGAGCAGCAGAATCTGGACTTTGAGGCTCTGAGGTGTGTGCGAATCGCGCACGAGCTTGTCCGGGTGGCGCCGGTGGACCAGCACCTTCCAGTAGCCGATCCTGAACTTTTTGCGCCAGTACTGGCCGAGGTTGCGCGGATGGCCCCAGTGGTATACCCGCGCATCGGGAACAAACAGCATGGGATGGCCCTGTCGCGCCAGCCGGAAGGAGAGTTCCTGATCTTCGACACTGGCTTCGGGAAAGGTGGTATCGAACCCGCCATTCTCGATCAAGATCTCGCGCCGGTAGCCAGCAGAGTAGGTGTCGACAAAGTCGATCGTGTCGTGGCGCGCCATCCGCTCGTACTTGGTCTCGTACTCGAGCTGGACAAAGCGTGCGACCAGCTCCCGCTGCTGTGTCAGATAGGCGCCCTTGGTGCCGACGACGTGGGCGCGGGCTCGCGATCTGCTCCCGTCCGCCTCTAGCTGAAAGGGGGCGGTCATGCGCTCGACCCAGTCGTGAGCGGGAGCGCAGTCGGCATCGGTAAAGAGCACAATCTGGCCGCGGGCGTGCGCGACGCCCCGGTTGCGTGCCGCCGCCGCGCCGGCGTGTGGCTGGGGCAAAAGCCGGATGCCGGGCCAGGCGCGCACCCGTTCGACCGTTCCGTCTGCCGATCCGTCGTCGACGACGAGGATCTCGTAACGATCTCGTGGTATGGTTTGCGCCGACAGTGCCTGGAGACAGCGATCGATGGTGCCGGCGGCATGATAGGCGGGAATCACGATCGAAATGTCAGGCGTCGTCACGAGAATGCACCTTTTTCACGACATAGTTTAGCGCTTTTGACAGCAATAGTCAAATGAACGTGCGGAGGCGTTCACGCTGTGGCGCATTTTTGTCAACGGTCCCAAAAACTGGTACAATGGCGAAATCATGGAAGATGAGATCGATCTCCGCGCATACGTAACAGTCCTGCTTCGAAATTGGCTGTGGATCGTGGGACCGGCAGTGGTGTTGGCGGTAGTCGCCTTCGCAGTGAGCTCGGCGTTACCCAAGACCTATGAGGCATCGGCGGTGGTGCTCGTGACACAGCCGCGTTATCAGCTCCAGTTCGATCCCCGTTTCGACACAGAATCGATCAAGCCCGTGGCGAAAGCCTTCCCAACGCTAGCCACGTCGGATACCGTGCTCCAGGCGGTAGTCGACACCTACGTACCGCCAGCGGAAGCTGGCATAGGATCGTGGAATGTTGGCACGCTGGCCGGTATGGCACGCGCGTCGTCGGAAGGGGATCCGAGCCTGGTGGTCCTGACGGTGCGATCTGGCTCGCCGCGGGCAGCCGCAGAGATCGCGAATGCGTGGGCACGTGCCCTGGCGGATCGTGGCAACGACATCTATGGCAGCGGCGAGGCAGACGTCCTCTTTTTTGAGCAACAGCTTACCGACGCGGAGGCGGTGCTCGACCAGGCCGAGTCAGCGCTGATCGATTTCGAGGCGCGGGATCAGAGTGAGATGCTGCTCGTAGACCTGGAGTCGCTCTCACTCGCCAGAGAGGACTATTTGGCAAGCCAACGCGCCACCGCTTATCTGATCCAGGACCTGCGCAGCCTGCGCAGCCAGTGGGCGAACGCGCCGGCGGGCCAGGCTATGCAGCTCGCCGATGGCCTGACGGTACTTCTCTTGCAGGTGCGTGCCTTTAACCCACGACTGGTGGATGAGAGCACGAGCCAGGTGCCGATCACACTACAAGTCAATGACCAGGACGCGTTCCTGGCTCAGAGCAGAGAGGAGCAGCTTGCCTCTCTCGATAGCCTGGCCGCAGCCCTCGAGGGCCTGTCTTCAGAGATTGAAGGCCGGCTAGCGAGCCTGGAGCCGCAGGCGCTGGAACTGCAACAACGGATCCAGACGCTGCAGGTGGAGGAGGACCGTTTGACGCG
>DATHUZ010000577.1:0-3599 GCA_035461725.1 Anaerolineae bacterium | reverse complement strand
GGCCCGAATAGTAGCCGCCAAAGTATTCGACCTCTGCCAGGGCACCGCTCCCCTCGACCTCGACCTCGTACGTAAAGCTGCGCGGCCGGCAGACAAAGCGGTAGGTTTTTCGCCGCCAGGCAGAGCTTTCGACACGGAGGCTCAAGATGGTCGCATCCTCTGTCTCGTCGACCTCCCAGCTCCCGAGGCGCAGTGTGTCGTCGCGCCCCTGGAGTGGGTGGATGCCCGACAGGACAAACAGCTCCGCTACACGCCTGCCATTGGCGTCGTCGAGGTGTACAAATGGGCCCCCTTCTGGAAAGGTCAGGGCATAGGTATCACCGGCATAATGCGGCCTCGTGGGCTCTGCAGGTACCAACATCACTGTTTCTCAGCGCCTCCTCGCGCCCCTGCCCCTGGCCGGCACGATCGATCCGGCCACATTCTGATGGCGACATTGTACCACGCCAAACGTGCAATGTCAATCATGCTTCTTCTGCAAGTGATCAACAAAACTCAAACTCGCGCAACAACGTCCATCGTTCAACCACCGCCGCACAGGCGACTCGCACGCAATGCGCGAAACAGGCCAAGTTCGATGAGCGACATTGACAGAAGAGCCTGGGCGATTTATAATAGCATCGCGAACAACGCGAACGCACACAAAGGGGTGAGGGATGCTGCCAACGCAACGACAACAAGAGATCCTGGATATGCTCGGACGCGATTCGACCGTGGTAGTGCGCGAGGTGGCAGAGCGGCTTGGCGTCGCCCAATCGACCGTGCGGCGTGACCTCGACGCACTGGAGTCGAGAGGACTCCTCACCCGCATTTTTGGTGGTGCGATGCTGCAGGGGAAAAGTGGCTTGCCCGTGCCCCTGTTCGATGCTCGCGAATGCGCCTACGAGGGAGAAAAGGAGCGCATCGGCCAGGCCGCCGCCGCGCTGGTGGGCGACCACGAGGCGATTTTCGTCGACAGCGGCACGACCACGGCCATGATGGTGCCCGCCCTCTGCCAGAAGCACGGCTTGACGGTGGTGACGTGTGACCTGGCGATTGCGCTGCGCCTCGCCGGCGCCGCCGGTGTGACGACGATCCTGATCGGCGGCGAGCTGCACGGCCCGACGCTCAGTTGCACAGGCACGCTGGCCAGCCGCGCGATAGAGATGTACGATCTCTACTTTCTCAAATCGTTCATCGGCGTGCGTGGGGTATCGGCTGCCGCGGGTCTCACCAACAGGGCACACGAGCGCGTGCCGGTCAAGCGCCTGGCGATCGAGCGTGCCCGTGAGGTGATCGTGCTGGCCGATAGCTCCAAGGTGGGCACGCTGGCACCTTTTCAGGTTGCACCCGCCCGTGCCATGCACCACCTGATCACCGGAAGTTCGGCACCGGCGGCAGAGCGTGAAGCCATCACCGCACTCGGGATCGCGGTCACCGTCGTCTAGATTCGGTACGACAGACAAGGAGCGGCGAAATGGGGGATGAAAACCGCAAACAAACAGCTCAGTCGCGCCCGATAGGACCCCTGCCTGAGAGCGCCGCCCTGGATCACGGTCGGTGGTTCCGGCTCATCGCCGACCTGACCTACGACTGGGAGTACTTGCTCGGGCGTGATGGCGAATACTGGTTTGTCTCGCAGGCGTGTGAGCGAATCACCGGCTACTCCCCCCACGAGTTCATGGCGGACGCCGGCCTCCTGATGCGCATCGTCCACCCCCAAGACCGCCCACTCGTCGAATCGCACCTGGCAGAGAAACACACGGAACAGGACCTGCGCGAGATCGACTTTCGCATCATCACCCGCGCGGGCGAGCAGCGGTGGATCGGCCACGCATGCCGGCCGGTGTACGGCACGGCCGGTGAGTGGCTCGGGTGGCGTGGCAGCAACCGCGATGTCACCGACAGAAAAGAGATTGTCGCCGCGCTCAGGCGCGAGCGTGACCTGGCCTCTGCCATCCTCGATACCGCCGGCGCCCTGGTCGTGGTGATGGATCGAGAAGGGCGGATCGTACGTTTCAACCAGGCGTGTGAACAGGCCACCGGTTACACGGCCGAGGAAGTCAAGGGCCGCCCCTTCTGGGACATTCTCCTGGTCGAAGAAGAGATCGAGCCGGTGAGGGCGGTGTTTGCCCGGCTGCGCGCCGGCGAGTTTCCCAACCGTCACGAAAACTTTTGGATCACAAAGGATGGCCAGCGGCGGCGGATCACCTGGTCCAACACAGCACTGCAGGACGAAGCCGGTCGGGTCGAGTACGTGATCGGCACCGGCCTCGACGTCACAGAACAGCGCCGGGCGGAAGCCGAGCGCGAGCAGTTGCTGCAGCAGGCCAGGCTCGACCGTGAGCGGATTGAAAAACTAGTAGACAACCTCGCCCGCGAGTGGGATATCCTGCAGACGATCATGGAAAACACGCATGCCAACCTGGCCTACCTCGACGCCGAGTTCAACTTTGTGCGTGTCAACTCGGCGTATGCGCGCCACTCGGGCCACTCGCAAGAAGAGATCATCGGGCGAAACCACTTTGACCTCTTTCCGAACGCGGAAAATCAGGCCATCTTTGAGCACGTGCGCGATACGGGCCAGGCGGTCGAGTTTCGGACCAAGCCGTTCGAGTTCGCGGATCAGCCCGAGCGAGGCGTCACGTATTGGGATTGGACGCTGGTGCCCGTGAAGGACGCAGCCGGCAGCGTGCGGGGGCTCGTCTTTTCTCTGCTCGACGTGAGTGACAAGGTGCGAACGCAGGAAGCGCTGCGTCGCCAAAACGAGGCGCTGCAGCAGTTGACGCAGGAGCTCGATGCCTACGCGCACACCGTCGCCCACGACCTGAAACAGCCCCTGGGCGCCCTCGTCGGGTTCGCCAGCCTGCTGCAAGAAGACCTGGCCACACTCGAGGTAGAGGAGGCAGCATTTCTCATAGACAAGATCGTCGACACCGGGTACAGGATGACACGCATCGTCGACGGACTTCTCCTCTTGGCAAGCACCCGCCAGGAGGACGTGGCGGTGGAGATAATTGACATGACCGGCATCGTGGCCCAGGCGCTGGAAACACTCGCTCCCGCCATCAAAGAGTCGGGTGCGGAGATCGTTGTGCCTGAGCGATGGCCTACCGTGCTCGGCTTTGCCCCCTGGATCGAGAGCGTATGGACCAACTATATCAGCAACGCCCTCAAATATGGCGGCACTCCCCCCCAGATTGAGCTCGGCTTCACGGCTGGCGAGCATACCGAATCGACAGTTCGATTCTGGGTGCGCGACCATGGCGCCGGGCTCTCCCGAGAAGAGCAAGCGCAATTGTTCAACACGTTCACACAGCTCGATCGCCCACACAAGCTCGGCCACGGGCTGGGGCTCACCATCGTCTATCGCATTGTTGCCCGCCTCGGTGGCGAGGTGGGCGTCGACAGCGAGCCGGGCCAGGGCAGCACCTTCTGGTTTACTCTGCCCCAGCAGTTCTAACTATGAACGACACCTCTAGGGTTTCCTGAAACCCTAGAGGTCTTGTGCCAAATTCAGAACTGCTGCACCCTGCTCACCCTGGCTTGATCTCCTTCTTCCCCTGGGGTATAATGGCCCGCAGGGCAAGGAAGGAGAAAGACATCGTGCTCTCAAGGTG
>DATHUZ010000576.1:0-6535 GCA_035461725.1 Anaerolineae bacterium | reverse complement strand
CGGCAGTAACGGCGCGCAGGCGGGCGCAGGCTGTGACCAAGCCGGAGGCGCGGGGGCGCCACGCACGGCCGGCGCGCGGCGGCCGGTGGACAATGTATACCGCGATCGGGGGAGGGCTGGCACTCCTGGCGCTGATCGCCGCACTGCTTCTGTCGCGCGGCGGACGGCCGATGGGGATATTGAGGGCGACGCCCGCCGCCGTGGCACGGGCGACGGAAGGCGCGACGACCGTGGTGGCCCAATTGCCGACGGCAACGGTGCGTACCACTGCAACTCCGTCCCGGGCGACAACTCGTTCGCCAACGGCGACGCCAACAGGCAGAGAGACGGCAACGCCGACCCTTACGTGGACGGCGATGGCGATCGGGCCGACAAAGGTGCCGGCGACAGAGACGGCAGTCGATCCTCTGTTCGAGATCGACACCCCGCTGCCAGCCGCGGAAAGGACAGAGACGCCAGCGCCGAGCGCGACCCAAGAGGCCACTCCGTCGCCGACTGTAACACGCACCAAAAAGCCGGAAGCACGATCCAGTGCCACGCCCACACCAGCACCAGCGGCGACACCCCCGGCCGCGCCAACGTCGGTGACGCTATCAGCGCTTCGTGGTTGGATCCTCTTTTTGTCCGACCGCGGCGGCGATCAGGCGGTGTATGCGATGCAGTCGGATGGCAGTGGGACGTTCCGGCTGCACGATAGGCGGCTTTACTACGAGGCAGCCGCGAAGGAGGCACGGCATCCAGATGGAAGCCTGTGGCTCGAAGTGCGTGAGCACGAGGGAAACCTGGATATCTGGCGGGTGGGGATCGGCGAAGATCGAGTGCTAACGACCAGCCCGGCAGATGATTACGACCCGGCGTGGTCGCCCGACGGGCGGCAGATCGTATTCGTATCGGGCCGAGCCGGCAGCGATGACCTGTTCGTGATGGATGCCGAGATCACGGGTGAGCGGCAGGTGACGTTTTACACCGGGTTCGACAAACGGCCGACATGGTCACCAAACGGGGCGCGCATCGCCTTCTGGTCGGACCGTGAAACGGGACACGCGCAGATCTGGGTGATCAATGTCGATCTGACGGGGCTGGTGAACCTGAGCAATAACCCGTTCAAAGATTGGGATCCGGTGTGGGTCAAGTGAGTTCACCGGGACACGGGTTGGACGGATAACACGGATTGCTGGCCCTACCGCGTGGCGGCGAAGAGCAGGGCCAGGAGTGCAAAGGCGAACAGAGCGTAGGCAGGCGTACCCGGGCCGTGGGCCAGGTAGATGGCGACGGCAGCCAGGAACAGCGCGGCAAAGACGACGGCCCAGGCCAGGCGATTGACCGCGGCCTCGATGCGGCGCACGGTGCGCACGGCGTCGGGCGCTAACGTGGTGCGCACAGCCAAGTTGCCCTCGGAGGCCTGGCGAAAGAAGGTATCGGCGTGGCCCGGCAGCGATAGGAGAAGCTGAGCGGCACGCACCCCCTCCTGAAGGTAGTCGCGCCAGTCACGGCGCACCTCGCCGGTGGCTGCTGCGGTGGCAAAGGGCTGGATGGCCTGCCACGGGTCGAAATCGGGGTCGAGGCTGGTGGCCATGCCGACGAGGAGCGCGAGGGCCCTGCCGACGAAGAGGAGGTCGGTGGGCACCTGGAACGGCATCTCGAAGAGGAGGTCGCGGTACTCGCGCGCGAGACTTTGCCACTCACCCATGGCCCTGTCGCGCGCCTGGCGCAGGGTCAGGCCAGAGTAGCGTGCCATGAGCTCGCTCTCAACCTGGGTGAGGCGCTCGATGTCGGCACCGGGGAGGAGGAGGCCAGCTCCCTGGTAGGCACGCACCATGCGCGCCGTGTCCTGGGTGGCAAAGCCGATCAAAAAGTCGCGAAAGTGGGTGCGCACGCGCTCGGGCACGGTGGCGACCATGCCAAAGTCGACGAAGGCGAGCTGAAAGGGACGGCTGCCCGTTTCGTCGCGAGAGGCCGGCTCGCCGACGGGCAGGACGAAGAGGTTGCCGGGGTGCGGGTCGGCGTGGACAAAGTTGTGGACGAAGAACTGCTGCATGTAGGTATCAAAGAGGCGATGCGCGACGGCGCTGCGGCGAATGCCGGCGGCGGCGAGCGCGTCGAGATCATCGACCTTGATGCCAGCCACATCCTCCATGACGAGCACGCGGTGAGTGGACACGTCGTCGTACACCCGCGGCACGCGCACGCCGAGGTCGGCGCCAAAGTCGGCAGCAAAGCGCCGGGCGTGGTTGGCCTCGGCGACAAAGTCGAGCTCGCGGCGGGTGGTGGCAGCGAACTCGGCATAGAGGAGGTCCATGTCGACGCGGCGGCGAATGGGGGGGTAGCGCTTGAGCCAGCCGGCGGCGGTCTGGATGGCGCGCAGGTCGGTCTCGACGAGGGTGGCGATGCGCGGGCGCTGGACCTTGACGACGACATCGGCATCGGGAGGTGCCGCGACCGGTGTGGTGGGCGAGAGGTGGGCAGAGTGCACCTGGGCCAGGGAGGCGGCTGCTTCGGGGGTGGGTGAAAACGAGGCAAAGACGGTGTCGACGGGGCGGCCATACTCGGCCTCGATGACGGCCAGGATGTCGGCAAGCGACTCGGGCGGCACCTCGTCTTGCAGGCCGGCCAGCTCGCTCGTGACGGAGGCGGGCAGGACGTCGACGCGCACGCTGAGGAACTGGCCCAGCTTGATGAGCACGCCGCCCATCTGGACGGCGAGCGCACGGAAACGGCGCGCGACACGCTGCCAGCGCGCCTCTTGTGAGCGGGTGACGAATCGCCTGCCGAGAAGGCGGCGCAGGAGAATCTCCCACACGATGAACTCGAGCACGGCACCGGCAAAAAAGCGGACGACGCGCAGATAGCGTGCGCGGTCAAAGCTGGCGGCTGGCAGGGGCGACGCGGTTTCCTGGGTCAAGGGTCCTCGCAGCCGGAAGGGCTATTCGGTAATGTCGGCGACTTGGCCGGCAACGGCTCGGACCAGGTCGGCCGTCGCCAGCTCGATGCCGGCGTCGTGACGACCGGCGCTGACGCCGACACGCGGGCGGTCGAGGATGTGGTGGTCGACGTACACCGGGACGTCGTGCCGGCGGAGGCCAAAGGGAGAAACGGCCCCGATCTGGTAGCCGGTGATCCGCGGCACGTCTTCGGGAGGCGCCATGTCGAGCGCTTTGTCGCCGACGATGCGCGCCAGTTTTTTGAGGCTGAGACGCTGGTCGCCGCGCACGAGGGCGATGACGTGGCGGCGGTTGGCGCGACGAACAAGGAGCGTTTTGACGACCTGATCGACAGGCACGCCACGCTCGACGGCGGCCTGCTCGACGTTTTTGGCCTTGTGGGCCTGCTCGGCCAGGGTGTAGGGGATATTCAGCTCGTCCAGCTCACGGATGGCGTGCGTTCGGATTTTCATAATATGATTATAGCATAGAGTGGTCGATTGTACCAGGGGGGAGCGGTTACGGATCACTAATGGATGTTGGAGAGTGGGGATGGGTGGGGAGTTGGGCGAGCCAGCGGCGGGCTGTGCGGGGGGAGCGGAGGCGGACGACGTGGAGGTGGGCGTAGTCGGGTTGGCGAAAGAGCTCCGGGTACTGGCGCTTGCGGCGGCGATAGGTGCGCAGCGAGAAAAGGATGATCGAGTCGCGGCTGAAAAGGGCTTCGCGAAAGGTTTCCCGATTTCCGCTCCAGAGCTCTTCACGCGTGAAGCAACGGCGCAGGGTGCGCGTGGTGACACGCCACAGGGTTAGAGGAAGGGGATAGTCGAGCCAGACGAGGGTGTCCGCACGACCCCAGACGATGTCGCGCACCTTGCTATAGTTGCCATCCGTGGTCCAGGCGTCGCCAGCGAGGGTGGCAGCGGTGCGGGCGCGAAACTCGTCGACAGGCGCCTGGGTCCAGCCAGGTCCCCAGAAGATGGCGTCGAGCTCGACGTGGGGGACGCCAAGGCGCAGTGCAATGCGGCGCGCAAAGGTGGTCTTGCCAGAGCCGGAGGTGCCGACGACGGCAATGCGGCGCGGAGCAAGTTCCTCGCTCATCCCCGGTTAGGTGTCTTCTGGCTGCGCGGCAAGGCGGCGGGCAATCAGGGCCTTTTCCTCTTCTTCGGTCTCGATCTCGTCGTTGAGGCGGGCGTCGCGCACGGCATCGAGGAGCTCGCCGAAGAGGGGCGATGGCTTGAGGCCAAGGCTCTTCAGGTAGGCGCCGTCGACGACGGGCTCGACGTGGCGCAGCTCTGTCTCGTAGAGGAGCAGGCGATCGCGCACGCGCTCTGAATGGGAGCCGACCCAGGTGACGAAGCGCGCCTCGCTGCCCGTGCGGCGAAGGAGGGCATAGATCTGGGCATTGGTCAGGTCAGGCCGGTCGAGATCGTCGAAACGGGTGTGCAGGTGGCTCACCTCGCGCAGCAGGTCCAGGTCCTGGCGGAATGGTTTGAGCTGTGATGCAACCGCCTCGATGTCCTCACGTGACAGATGATATACCCACGTGGCCAGGTAAAGGCCGGGTGCGGGTGCGCCCGTTTCAGTATGGCGGACATCCCACGTTCCCCCGGCTACAGCGTGGCGCAGGGTGGCGAAACGGCTGCACGTGTGGTCGGTGCAGGACAGGTTGGGATGGATGTGGTGCAAGACGCCAAGCTGGTCGAGGCGGCGCAGGACACGCTCTGGCTCGGACTCGGCAAAGATCAGGTATAGCTCGTGGCGCAGGCGCTCGGCCGAGACACGGGACAACATGGGGAGCGCGTTCTCGATGAGCTCGGCAGTGCGCGGCTCGATCTCGAAGCCGAGACGCTGCTCAAAGCGAGCGGCGCGCATGATGCGCGTTGGGTCCTCGATGAAGCTGAGGCTGTGGAGAACCCGGATTACACCGTTGCGCAGGTCCTCCTCACCGCCGTAAAAGTCGAGGAGCCGGCCATAGTGATCTGAATCGAGGCGGATGGCGAGCGTGTTGATGGTAAAGTCGCGGCGGTGCAGGTCGGCCTTGATGTTGCCGCTCTCGACCTCTGGTAGGGCAGCAGAGTGGGCATAGAACTCGAGGCGAGCGGTGGCAAAGTCGAGAGAAGGGATACCATACTCGTTCTCGCGACCTTCGAGAATGATCTTGGCGGTGCCAAAGCGCCTGTGGCTGCGTGTGCGGGCGTCGATCTGGCGCGCGACGCGGCGCGCCAGGCGGATGGCATCGCCCTCGACGACGAGGTCCATGTCGAGGTTGGGCTCACCAAGCAGGAGGTCGCGCACAAAACCGCCGACGACGTAGAGGGGATAGCCGAGCTCCTGTGCCAGGTCGCTGGCGACGCGCAAGAGATCGAGGAGAGCGGTGGGTAGGGTGGCCTCGATGCGCTGGGCAATGTCGCGGCGCCGGGTGGGCGCGCGGGTGGGTGTAGTCCACAGCTTGATGAGGTCGGTACGTGTGACGACGCCGAGGATCTCGCCATTGTCGACGACGGGCACCTGCCCGACGCCATGTTGGGTCATGACTTGCTGCAGGCGCTCGATCGAGTCGTCGGGCGTGACCGAGATGTCGCCTTTGGTCATATAGTGGCGGACGGGCATGTTGCCGAGGTGCAAACGCCGGGCGCGGTCGATCTCGCGCCGGGTGAGGACGCCGAGAATGTGGCCGGCAGCGTCGACGACGGGAAATCCCTCAAAGCCATAGCGGAGCATCTCTTCGGTAGCCGCGTCGACGGTGGTTTCGGGGGAAAGGGTCTGCACGCCATACGACATGAGCTGGCTGACGGTGACGGAGGGATGGATGTGGCGATCGAGCAGATCGAGGAGTTCGTCGCGGACGCCGGTGATGTGCTGTTCGCGGATCAGCGCGGCCGCGGCGCGAGTGTGCCCGCCGCCACCAAAATGGGTGGCGATGTGGCCGACGTCGACGGAGTCGGTGGTGGAGCGCGCGACGAGCTGTAGATACTCGCCGAGGTCGACGATGAGAAAGAGGCCGGCAGGGTCGTAGAGGTCACGGATCTTGTGGGCGAGGGTGGAGATCTCTTCGACGTAGCCCTCGGCGGTGGCGGTGGCAACCACGATCGTGTGACCTGCCACGTCGACTACCTCCGCGCTGTCGAGCAGAGCGTCGTAGAGAGCAAGCTGCTGGTCTGTGAGCCCGTGGTGGAGGAAGTCGCTCACGACCGCGAGGTTGGCGCCGTGCTCGGCGAGCCACGCAGCACAGCGCAGGTCGCGGGCGGTGGTGGTGGGATAGGTGAGCGAGCCGGTGTCTTCATAGATGCCGAGGGTGAGCAGGGTGGCCTCGACAGGCGTGAGTGAATGGCGGGCGGCGACGAGGCGCTCGACGAGCAGGGTGGCGGTGGCGCCCACCTCCTCACCTGAGTAACTCCAGCTCGGTGGCAGCTCGCGGGCGAGGGGATGGTGATCGATGATCTGCACCTCGGTATCGTCGGTCATGCCCTTGGGGGTGACCAGGGTCTGAGTGTCGACGAGGATGATGCGGTCGATGTCGACGCGGCGCGGCAGGTCTTCGTAGCGCACGTAGGGGAGCTCGTCCCAGTAAAGGGTGAGAAAGTCGCGCAGGTTGCGGTTGGGACGGCGCGGGA
>DATHUZ010000575.1:0-5063 GCA_035461725.1 Anaerolineae bacterium | reverse complement strand
GCTAGTGCTCGCCGGCGGAAATCCTCCAACCATTGTCATTGCGAGGAGCGCAGCGACGAAGCAATCTCCCCTCACAAAAGCTGCGGACTGCTTCACTCCGCTCAGCATGACAACGAGCGAAGGACTTGCGCCGGTCAGCCCTACCCGGCGCGGCCCGTGATATAGTCTTCGGTCAGCTTTTCCCCGGGGTTCGTAAAGATCTGGTCGGTGGGCCCGTACTCGACGAGCTCGCCCAGCCAGAAAAAGCCGGTCCAGTCAGAGGCGCGGGCCGCCTGCTGCATGTTGTGCGTGACGATCACGATCGTATACTCCTCTGCCAGCCGGCGCATCAGGTTTTCCAGGGCGAGGGTGGCCTCCGGGTCGAGCGCTGAGGCGGGCTCGTCCATGAGAATGACCTCAGGCTCGACGGCCAGGACGCGGGCGATGCAGAGGCGCTGCTGCTGCCCGGCGTTCAGGTCGAGCGCCGGCCGCTTCAGGTTTTCCTTCACTTCATCCCACAGGTTGGCACCTTCCAGGCTGCGCTGCACAATGTCGTCCAGGCCGCGCGCTTTGGCCATGCCGAGCACGCGCGGGCCAAAGGCCACGTTGTCGTACACCGACTGGGGAAAGGGGTTGGGGCGCTGAAAGACCATGCCCACCCGCTGGCGGAGATCCACCACGTCAAAGGCGGGGGCATAGATGTCCTGCCCGTCGAGCAGCACCTGGCCGGTGGTGCGCGCGCTGGGGATGGTGTCGTTCATCCGGTTGAGGGCACGGAGGAAGGTGCTCTTGCCACAGCCCGAGGGGCCGATCAGGGCGGTGATCTGCCGTTCTTTGATGGCGATCGAGACGCCAAGCAGGGCATGAAAGTCGCCATAGTAGACGTGCAGATCGCGGATGGACATCTTGGCGCCGGTTTTCACTCTTTACCTCTCCACTCGCTTCGCTCTTGACCGGCGGATTGTAACAGAAGGGGTGACGAATGTCAAAGCCGGATTTGCCCTGCTCCACAGTCGTGTTATAATCGCAAGGTGTGCCACCATCAGGCCGCGACCTGACAACGCAGAGACCGTAGCGAGGGAATGTGGCTGGATCGACTGTAGTATGCCGGTGGGTGCTGATCGCGATTCTTGTGCTGGGGCTGGTTGGCTGTGGCCCGGAGACAGAAGAAACGGGCGGTGTGGCGACGGGCGGCACCAGCATCCAGAACAAGGGCTCGGATACGATGGTCAACATCGCGCTGGCGTGGGCCGAGGCGTATCAGACCGTACGCCCCGAGGTCCAGATCGCGGTGACGGGCGGCGGCTCGGGAACGGGCATCGCCTCGCTGATCAACGGCACGGTGGACATGGCGAACGCCTCGCGCGAGATCAAGGCCGAGGAACGGCAGAACGCGCTGGCGAACGGCGTGGAGCCCGTGGAGCACGTGGTGGCGGGCGACGCGATCGCGATCATCGTCCACCTCGACAACCCCGTCGACAGGCTGACGATCCCCCAGCTATCGGACATCTTTTCGGGCAAGATCACGAACTGGCAAGACGTGGGCGGCGAGGACCGGCCGATCGTGCTCCTGTCGCGCGAGTCGAACAGCGGCACGCACGTCTACTTTCTCGAAGAGGTGGTGCGCCAGGGCCGCGACGACGACCGCACCCTCTTTTCCCCCGATACACTGCTGATGCCCTCTTCGGAAGGGATCACGCAGGAGGTGAGGCACAATCCCAACGCCATCGGCTACGACGGGCTGGGTTACGTGACGCCGGAGGAAAAGGTGATAGCGGTGGCGGTTCGGGAGGGCGGGGCCTACGTGCTGCCGACGGTCGAGACGGTGGCGGATGAGACGTACCCGATCGCCCGCGGCCTCTACATCTATACGGCCGGCGAGCCCGAAGGCGTGGTGCTCGAATATCTCGACTGGATGCTGAGCGCGGAGGGGCAGGCGATTGTGCTGGACCTGGGCTTTGTGCCGCTGGGCAGTGGAGGGAGCGAGTGAGGGGGCGGGAGTTCTGGGTCGAGACGCTCATCCGGGCGGCGGGCTTTTCGGCCATCTTTTTTGTCGTCCTGATCTTTGGCTTCTTGCTCAAGGAAGGGCTGCCCGCCTTCTGGGAAGTGGACCTCGACAACCTGTTTGGCAGACGCTGGTACCCGAACGAGGACCTCTTTGGCACGCTGCCGCTGCTGCTCGGGTCGCTGCTGGTGACGGCGGGGGCGGTGGTGATCTCGCTGCCGCTGGCGCTGGCCACGGCGGTGTTCGTCCGCGAGCTGGCGCCCGACTGGCTGCGCGAGATCCTGAAGCCGCTGATCGAGGTACTGGCCGGCATACCGTCGGTCGTGCTCGGCTTTTTGGGCATGGTGGCGGTGGCGCCGCTGGTGCGCGAGACGCTCGACGTGCCGACGGGGCTGACGGCGTTCACCGGGTCGTTGATGCTGGCCTACATGGCGCTGCCGACGATCATCAGCGTGGCCGAGGACGCGATCGATGCCGTGCCGCGGGCGTATCGTGACGGCGCGCTGGCGATGGGCGCCACGCACTGGCAGACGATCTGGCGCGTGGTGCTGCCGGCGGCGCGCTCGGGCGTGATCATGGCCGTGATGCTGGGCATCGGGCGGGCGATCGGCGAGACGATGGCGGTGATGATGGTGACGGGCAACGCGGCGCGGCTGCCGAGGGAGCTGGGGGCGCTCTTTATGCCGGCCCGGACCATGACGGCCACGATCGCGGCCGAGATGGGTGAGGTGGCCCAGGGGAGCACGCACTATCACGTGCTCTTTGCGGTGGGCATCCTCTTGTTCGTGATCACGTTCCTCATCAACGCGGTGGCGTCGGTCGTGGCGATGCGCGGCGGGTCGCGGCGCGGCGGCCGGCTGATCGACTAGGCGGGGTGGAAACCGCCGGCGGTTGAGGAGAAGAGATGTCGCGTCAAACGAGCCAGAAGATAGCCTTTGCCATCCTGACGCTGCTGGCCGTGGTGGTGGTGGTGCCGATCGTGCTGGTGGTGCTCTATATCGTGGCCCAGGGGCTGCCGGCGCTGAGCTGGGAGTTTCTGACCGGCTTTCCCCGCGACGGGATGAAGGCCGGCGGCATCTTGCCGGCCGTGGTGGGCACGGTGGTGCTGACCTTTGGCACGGCGATCGCGAGCATTCCCATCGCCATCGGCGCCGCGGTGTACCTGGCCGAGTATGCGCGCGACAACTGGCTGACGCGGGCCATCCGCCTGGCGATCGTCAACCTGGCCGGCATCCCGTCGGTGGTGTACGGGCTGTTCGGCCTGGGCATGTTTGTGCTCTTTCTGGGGCTGGGCACGAGCATCGTGGCCGGCAGCCTGACGCTGGGGCTGATGACGCTGCCGGTGGTGGTGTCGACGGCCGAGGAGGCGCTGCTGTCGGTGCCGCAGCGCTTCCGCATCGTGAGCCGCAGCCTGGGCGCGACCCGCTGGCAGACGATCCGGCAGGTGGTGCTGCCCAACGCGCTGCCCGGCATTTTGACCGGCGTGATCCTGGGACTGGAGCGGGCAGCGGGCGAGACGGCGCCCATCCTGTTCACCGTGGCGGCCTTTTACCTGCCGCAGCTCCCCGATAGCCAGCTCGACCAGACGATGGCGCTGCCCTACCACCTGTACGTGATCTCGACGCAGGTGCCGGGCATGCCGCTCGAGATCCAATACGGCACGGCGCTGGTGCTGCTGATCCTGGTGCTGAGCATGAACCTGGGGGCGACGATCCTGCGCAGCCGGTTCCGCCGGAGGCGGCAGTGGTAAAAAAGATTGTGATCCAGAACCTGACCTTCCGCTACGACGGGCACACGGCGCTGGACGACGTGACGCTCGACATCCCGGCCAATCAGATCACGGTGATTTTTGGGCCGGCGCACGCGGGCAAGAGCACGCTCCTGCGCTGCCTGAACCGGCTCAACGACCTGATCGAGAACGCCCGGATCGAGCGCCAGGGCACGATCCTGCTCGACGGGCAGGACATCTACCGGCCGGACGTGGACGTGACCGAGCTGCGGCGGCGGGTGGGAATGGTGTTCGCCGTGCCGATCCCGCTGCCGTTGAGCATCTATGAGAACGTGGCGTACGGGCTGCGGATGAGGGGCGAGGGGGACAGGGCGCGGATCGACGGGCTGGTGGAAAAGAGCCTGGCGCAGGCCGCGCTGTGGGACGAGGTGAAGGGCCGGCTGGCCGACCCCGGCATGCAGCTCTCGGGTGGGCAGCAGCAGCGGATGTGCCTGGCGCGCACGCTGGCGCTAGAGCCGGAGGTGATCCTGCTGGACAACCCGACTTCGGGGCTGGACCCGCTGTCGACGGCCAAGGTGGAGGCGTCGCTGCAGGAGCTGAAAAAAGAGTACACGGTGGTGTTGGTGCCGCACAGCGTGCAGCAGGCGGCGCGCGTGGCCGACCTGGCCGTGTTTGTGCTGAACGGGCAGGTGATCGAGGCCGGGTCGCGCGAGAGGATCTTTATCACGCCGCGCGAGCGGAGAACCGAGGATTATGTCACCGGGCGCTTCGGCTAACGGCACGCTGCCCGACGCGGTGGAGGTGAGCCGCTTCCGGCCGGCAGACGCGGCGGCGGTGTCGGCGCTGGTGCGGCAGGTGTTCGACGAGCACGTGGCGTGCACCTTTCAGCCCGAGGGGATCGAGGAGATGCACCGCCACGTGTCGGCGGCAGCGATCGCCGGGCGGGCAGAGACGCACGCGACGTTCGTGGCGTGGCAGGGCGGGCTGCCCGCCGGGGTGATCGAGGTGCGCGACACCAGCCACGTGTCGATGCTCTTTGTGCGCACGTCGCACATGGGGCTCGGCATCGCCACGGCCCTGATCGTGCGCGCCGCGGAAGCGTGCCGCGCGGCGGGCCTGGAGCGTTTGACCGTCCACTCGTCGGTCAACGCCCAGACCTTCTACGAGCGCCTCGGCTTCCGGCCCACCCACGACGTGCAGCACGTGGCCGGGTTTTCCTTCGTGCCCATGGAAAAGCGACTATCTCCCCCCCCAGCCCCCACCCCAGAGGGGGGGGGAGAAGCTCCCTCTCCCCCCGGGAGAGGGCTGGGGTGAGGGAAGGTGGTAGGAAAGGAAGGGTCTCATGAAACA
>DATHUZ010000574.1:0-1599 GCA_035461725.1 Anaerolineae bacterium | reverse complement strand
CCACGCATTGCCACCCGACAGGTAGACGACGGTGCCGGTAATCGACACCGCCGCCAGCTCGCCCTGCACGCCGACGAGCACCGTCTCGTTGACAGGCTGGAGCAACACGTCGCGCCGCACCTGCTCGCGCGACACCTCTAGCCCATCCTCCAGGAGCACCCGGTAGACGATCTCGGCCTCGCCGTTGCGTCCCGATTGCAGCAGGCGCCGCTCTCCCTCGGGCACAGCCTCGCTGCGCACCGTCTCGCGCTCGAATGGGATCACCTGCCGCTCGCTTTCGAACGTCTCGGCCACGCGGGTGACGACGATCTCGAGCCCATCGGTGAGCTCGACGTACAGGTCCGGCTGCACCCGGTCCATCGAGCCCAGCGTGACATCAACCCTGGGCAGCAGGTCGCGCACCGTAATGGGTGTGTCCGAGGTGACGTCGAGCACCTGGCGCGCCCCATCCACCGTGAGTGACACGCGGACCGGCTCCGGCTCGCCGCAGGCGGCAACAACGGGCACGAGGGCGAGCAGGAGCAGCCGGGCCCCCAGGCTCAGCACCACGCTCCCCCTCACCCCCGCCGCACGGTATTCACGCTCCTTTGCCGCGCCGCGAACTCGAATCATCCGGCCGATTATACCCGAAAAGCACACAAGCGGCAACCTGGGAGTGGAAGATTGGAAGGTTGGAAGGTTGGAAGCTTGGGCGGAATTGCAGCCTTCCAGCCTTCCAGCCTGCGGTCCAATGTGGTACAATTGGAGAGAGGAGCGTGGGCTATGAGACCGTTGGATGACGTACACGACGAGATGCGCGGGGGACCGGGCGCGCACTGGCAGCGCCTGGTGCGCGGGGCCGGCAGGCTGGCGCGGGGCGAGGCGGCCGGCGGCGGGGAAACCGTGCGCTTTGAGGTGTCGGGTGCGAGGGCCGAGGTGTATTCCAACGCCCAGCTCGACGACTACCAGGGGCTGCCGCGGCGCCACTTTCCCTGGCGGGCACCGCTGCGGTTGGTAGTGCGCGCGCGCTTTTCCCACTCCGTGGGTGAGCTACAGGGCACCGCCGGCTTTGGGTTCTGGAACGACCCGTTTCTGATGACTGGGCCACGCGTGCCGGCGCTGCCGCGCGCCGCCTGGTTTTTTCATGGCTCTCCCCCGTCAAATATGAAACTCGCGCTCGACGTGCCGGGCCACGGCTGGAAGGCGGCGACGATCGACGCCGCCAAGCCGCACGCGCTGCTGTGGGGCCTGACCATGCCCGTGACGGTGCCGCTGATGAACGCGCGGGCGCTCTATCGCCGGCTCTGGCCCCGTATCCAACGTGCATTGCGCGTGGGCGAGGCCCTGGTTGAGGCCAACGCGACAGAGTGGCACACGTACGTGCTGGAATGGGGCCTGATACGTGCCCGGTTCTGGGTAATCCCGGACGGCGCGCCACAAGGGGCACCGCTCCTCGACGCCCCCGCACCTCGTGGCCCCCTCGGCTGCGTGATCTGGATGGACAACCAGTTCCTGGTCGCCACGCCGTGGGGACGCTTCCGCTGGGGAATGCTCGACGTGCCGGGGGAGCAGTGGATGGAGATAGACCGGGTGGTGATCGAGAGAGCCACTTGACGTGGA
>DATHUZ010000573.1:0-3476 GCA_035461725.1 Anaerolineae bacterium | reverse complement strand
GGCTCGCGACGGTCACCCGCTCCATCCCCAGGTCGTCGCGCATTCGGCGCAGGAGGTCGAGCAGTGACGGGGCCACTTCTTCCACCGGCAGCGGGAGGACGATCGGGTTGACGATCAACGCCTTGGGCATTGGCCCATCCCTGAGAAACGTCTCGAGGTGCTGCTCGGGCTGCCGGCTGCGTCCCGAAGCCACCCCACCGGCCGGCATGGGGAAGTAGACTTCTCTGATCGACGTCCCAAACCGCGCGTGAACCTCCTGCCAGAAGTCGAGCGGCTGGTCGACGTAAGGGATCACCCACGTGCTCACCGGATCGCTCCTCTCGCGCCCGACGGGTGCGCACCGAGCTGGCCAAACGGTGGCCGCGGCACAGGGGTCCGCGACGCTGCCTGCGTTGCCGCCTGCACTGTCGCGGGGCGGGGAACCTCGACGCGAAAGGGGGAGTGACGGAAGCGGCGAATGGTCACAGCCAGGCACCCGCCGGTACACTCGCCGGCGGCCCGCAAGGCACACGTCGAGCACTCCCGGTACACACCCGCTCGCCGGTAAGGCTGCATCATCTTTTCGAACCGGGTGTGGAGGGTCGCGGCATCGACAGTGGAGGTCAAGGGGAGCGCTGCCAACGCGGCGAGTGGAAAGCAGTAGAGGACCCTGTCGTCGAGATCGACGTCGAGGATCGCGCTGCAGTGCCAGCCGCGGTCGACCCCGGCCGCCGCCAGGTCGGCCAGCTCGGCAGGAGAAAACATGCAGGGCACAAAGCCGCAGTCAAAGCCGGTGCGCACGCCGGCACCGTCCGCTCTTTTGATAAAGGGGACCAATCGGGTGGCGACGGCACGGTACTGGCCAGGCTGGATGTGGCGATTCGCGCCCGACAGGGATGGCTGCGCCAAACCAAGGCGGATGAGCGGCTCGCACCCGGTATCGACGATCAAGCGCAGCAAAAAGTCGGGAGAAAAGTCGGTGCGGTGAATGTTCAAGCCGATACAGGAGCGCGCCCCGAGCCGGCTCAAGACCTCCTCTTGAAGAAGAAAGCGGGCATCTCCAGCCCCATGGGCAGGGGCATTCACGTTGACAATGACCCGGCACCTGTCTGCCGGCAGCGCCTCGAGGCACGACAACGCGGCAGGAGGCATCAACCCATTGGTAAAGACGACGATCGATTTACCGGACCGAACGGCACGTGCAACGAGGTCAGCAAAGTTGGGGTGAAGTGTCGGCTCGCCACCCAGCAATCGTACCTCGTCGAGCCCCGAGCGTGTCAAAAAGTCGAGGCGAACCTGAAAAGCGTCGAGGGACAAAAAAGAAGTGGCCTCGGCCGCACGCGGGGCAGGGCCGCGCCGGAACCGGTCGCCGGTGAAGCAGTAGGCGCAGTTCTGATTGCAGACGCCACTGACGATCAGATTGGCCACGCTACATCTCCGCGCCGTGCGATCCTGGCATCCGGCCATCGCTCAAACATCGACGTCATCTCAGCATCTACCATCCAGCAGGAGATCCGAATCCTGAGTGATCGCGGCCAGCAGTGCGCCCTGATTTTCGAGGAGAGCGGCCATGCGCTCGCACTCGCCCATGCCGTACAAAATGTTGCGCAGTGCGATCACCCTTGTTTGCACGCACCGCCGGCCATAATCACCGGGCCGGCGTGGCAGCTCGTTGTGGACGTGACACCCTCCCGCGCAATGCCACTGGCAAAAACACGCGTGACAGGCAGGCTTGTTCCACACGTTCAGCGCCCGCGTCGCGGCCAGGCGATCGCCATCCACGTACACCGTGCCGTCTTCGATGCAGCCCACCGCCAAATCGAGACCAGACGCCTGCCACTCCTCGGGTAACAGATAACAGGCACTAAGCAGACCATCGGGTGACACGATCAGCGTGTCAGAGCCGACAGGGCAAAAGCTCACCCGGTTGACGCGGATATCGGCGGTGGCGTACACCGGCTCCACTGCAAAGGATTCGAGAATCCGCGCCGCCTCGATGAAGCGACGCGAAAAGTCCCACGGCTCGGGCGGCAGGAACAGGTGATCCCCCTGTACAGGCTGGACAGGCTCGAAACAGACCGCCACCGGGCGAAATTCTTCACACAGCCACGCAGCGGTCTCGGGCATGCGGTCGACCGTGTCGGCCGTGACACACGCACGAAAGGCGAGTGCCGCCGCCCCGTCCGACACGATTGCCGCCGTGCGTACGACGGATTCGAACGTTTCCTCCCCACGCCGGCCCGGGCGATGATAATTCTGTATCTCGGCAGGGCCGTCGAGTGACAGGATCACGTCGTCGAAGGTGTCTGCCAGCCACTGAGCGCGACCTTGACTGAAGACGCCGTTCGTCGCCACCTCAAAGCGGAGCGCGATGCCCGCGCCGAGCGCCTTGAGACGGGCATAGTGGACGCAGAACTCGACGACCTCGGGCGCGTAAAAGGGCTCACCCCCGAAAAAATGGATCGCCGCGGCTCGATCTCCCCTCTCACTCACCAGGCCGAGATACCAATCTATGGCATTGCGCGCCAGTTCCAGGTCCATAACTCCAGATCCACACTCGCGTGGCACAAAGCCACAGTAACGGCAGGCCAGGTTGCAGCCGCGCGTGGGAAGGATCCCGAGAAATCCCGGCTGGAGCGCTCGCTGCCGCGGCTGCGGCGGTGAGCCATCGCCGGACAATAACTCGGCGACCACTTCACTCAGCCTCCCTTTTGCCGCCTGCGCACCGCCGGCGAGGCAACTCGACACACAGCGAACCGCCGCTGCGTTCAGGAGAACGGCGAGACCCTGGAGCGGTGCGTACAACAAGTATTGATCCAGGACCGGCAATACAAAGATGTTATCCAGCGGCGCGACCCGTTTCTAGCTGTCACTTTTGGCACAAGCGAGAGCGACGATGACACCATCTTACCACAATTCTGTGTGCTAGTCAACCATCGGTCTTGGCGTTTTGAGGGCTTATCAGGCGTGACAGTGCCGGCGCTTATGTCATTTGACACCGCGGGGGACGATCGTTATAATCCAGGTGGCTGCAGGATTTCGGAAGGGAACGTACAGTCTTTTTTACCACGACTCGAGGTGTGAATATGATCTGGATGGAACAAAGAGTGTGGCGTTCGCCAGCCTGGCTGGCTGTCGCCGTGCTGGTAGTGGCACTACTCGCCGCCTGTGGTGGCAATGAAAGAGAGAACGGCAGTGGCGACCTGGCAGAGCTCGAGCCAGTGACGCTGGCAGCAGGCGAGCGATTGGCAGTGGTGGCGACGACAAACATCGTCGGCGACATTGTCTCACAGGTGGGAGGCGAGCGAATCGATCTGCTCACACTGATGGGATCTGGCGTCGATCCACACTCCTACGTGCCAACGCCATCGGACTCGGCCGCGATCCACGATGCCCACGTCGTGTTTGCCAATGGTGCGGGACTCGAAGCGAGCCTGGAACGCACACTGACCACCACCGGCGGTGATGCGGCCGTGATTCACCTGTCGGAGGGTCTC
>DATHUZ010000572.1:0-4801 GCA_035461725.1 Anaerolineae bacterium | reverse complement strand
CCATCGACAGCCTGCTACGCCAGCATTTCCAGGATTGGGGGCTGATGATCGTCGACGACGGCTCACCCGACGACACCGCCTCCATGGTGCAGCCCTACCTGGCCGACGAGCGCATCCGCTACCACCGCCTCGACGAGAACCAAGGAACCGGGGCAGCGATCAACGTGGCCCTCGACCTGACCGGCGCGCCGTACGTCGCCTACCTGCCTTCGGACGACGTGTACTATGCGGAGCACCTCGGGTCACTCGTCGACCTGCTCGAATCGTCGCCCGACGCTGTGCTCGCCTTCAGCGGCGTCCGCCACAGCTACAACCGCAGCGCGCCGGGCCGGATCGATGGCAAGGCGCTGCAGATGGTGCAGGTGCTGCACCGCCGCACCCCTGACCGGTGGCTGGAGCGCCACGAGCTGGTGACCGACGACCTCGACATGATGTTCTGGACCTGCCTGCGGCCAAAGGGCACCTTCGCTGGCACCGGGCAGGTGAGCGCCGAGTGGGTGGCCCACGCCGGGCAGCTTCACCACGTGATCCAGGAGCCGATCGGCGGCATCAATACCTACCGCTCCCGCTTCCAGGTCAACCACCCGCTGCGCTTTCACAGCACTGAGGGCAACTTTACCGACGAGGTGGCCCACTACCGCCAGTTTCGCGAGCGGCCCGACACGCCGATGGCACCCGACGGTCTCAAGATCCTCCTCCTCGGCGAGCTGGCCTACAACGCCGAGCGCGTGCTGGCCCTCGAGGAAAAGGGACACAAGCTCTACGGCCTCTGGATGCCCGATCCCTACTGGTACAACAACGTCGGCCCTGTCCCCTTTGGGCACGTGGAAGACCTGCCGCGCGACAACTGGCGCCAGGCCATCGACCAGGTCCAGCCCGACGTGATCTATGCCCTGCTCAACTGGCAGGCGGTGCCCTTTGTGCACGAGGTGCTGCACGCCGTGCCCCACGTGCCCGCCGCCTGGCACTTTAAAGAAGGCCCCTTCATCTGCCTCGAAAAGGGTAGTTGGGGCCAGCTCGTAGACATACACCGGCGTGCCGACGGACAGATCTTTTGCAGCGAGGAGATGCGCGACTGGTACGAGACCTCTATCCCCGGCATCACCCGCCAGGGACCGACGCTGATCCTCGACGGCGACCTGCCCAAGCGTGAATGGTTCGCCGGCGAGCGCTCGCCGCGCCTGTCGGACCAGGACGGCGAGCTGCACACGGTCGTGCCGGGGCGGCCGATCGGCCTCCACCCGCACAACGTGCAGGAGCTGGCCGACCAGGGCATTCACCTCCACTTCTATGGAAACTTTACGCAGAAGCAGTGGGTGACGTGGCTGGACAAGACGCTGCACCTGGCACCCAACCACCTCCACTTGCACAACCAGGCCGACCAGGACCGCTGGGTGGCCGAGTTCAGCCAGTACGACGCCGGCTGGCTGCACTGGCAAAAGAGTGACAACGGGGGCGATATCGCCCGTTCCGACTGGGATGACCTCAACCTGCCCGCGAGGCTGACGACGCTGGTTGCCGCCGGCCTGCCGGTACTGCAGTACGATAACCAGGGGGCCGCCGTCGCCACGCAGACGGTGGGCCGCCAGTTCGATATCAGCATCTTTTTTTCGAGCATGGAAGAGCTGCGCCGGCAGTTGTCTGACAGGCGGCGAATGGCCGAGCTGCACGACAACGTGTGGCGCCAGCGTCAGCACTTTACCTTTGACTATCACGTCGATCGCCTGGTCGAATTCTTTCGCGACGTGATCAATCGCCGGTGATACAGAAACTGTATCCTCTCAAAGAGCCGGGGCGAGATGTAGGGCGGATTGGCAATCCGCCTCACATCCCCCAAGTTATGGTGATGATAGACTGGATTAGATTGGAGCAGATGGAATGATAGACACAACACTCCTGGAGACAGCTCAGCCGGGCATTCTATGCCTGTCCCACCTCGGGTGGGACTATGTATGGCAGCGGCCGCAGCACGTGCTCTCACGATTCGCCGAGCACTACCCGGTCGTGTACGTCCGCGAGCCGACCCTGACACAGCGAAAAATCCCCCGGCCTACCATCCGCCTGGTATCGGAAGATGGGAACCTCAGCGCCTGGGAGATCCTCTTTCCCGACAGCGACGAGACGATCCAGCGCTGGCGCGACTTTTACGTCCGGCTCGTGCAGGATCTGCTCGTAGACGAAGGGTGGGCACGATGGGTGGAAGGCCGCTGGGTTGCCACCCGCCCGATCATCCTCTGGTTCTATACCGCCACCCCTTACTACTTTCTCGATCACATGACCCCCGCGCTCGTCGTCTACGATGTCATGGACGACCTCGATTCCTTCAAGGGAGGCCCCGAAGATATGCGCGAGCGAGAGGCGCGCCTGCTGTCAGAGGCCGACGTCGTCTTTACAGGTGGCCTTGGCCTCTACGAGGCGCGCCGCGACAGGCATCCCAACGTGCACCTCTTTCGCAGCGGAGTGGAAGTCGATCACTTTGCGCAGGCGCTCGAGCCGTCTACAGAGATCGCACCCGAGGTGGCAGACCTGCCGCATCCGGTGCTCGGCTACTATGGCGTCATCGACGAGCGGATCGATCTCGACCTGCTGCGCGAGCTGGCGGCGGCCCGTCCTGAATGGTCGATCGTCATGGTGGGCCCGGTGACCAAGATCGAGCGCGAGGAGCTGCCGCAGGCGCCGAACCTGCACTACGTCTCGAGGCAGCCGTACGATCGCCTGCCCGAGTTTCTCAAGGGGTTCGACGTGGCGATCATGCCCTTTGCCCTCAACGGCGCCACGCGCTACATCAGCCCGACCAAAACGCTGGAATACATGGCCGCGCACAAGCCGGTCCTCAGCACACCTGTGCCCGACGTCGTGTCGAACTGGGGTGACGTGGTGAGGATCGCCGACGATGTGGACGGCTGGGTGCGAGCGGTGGACGAGACGCTGAACGAGAGCGAGGAAGAGAGACAACAGCGAATCTGGCGCGCAGAGAAGCACCTCGTGTGCTGCACGTGGGACGCGATCGCGCGCGAGATGCGCTCGCACGTCGAGGCAGCGCTTGGCGACCTTTTCGACGAGATGGAGCTGGCCGAGGAGGCTGAAGCAGCGGCGGCGGAAGCAGCAGCGGCGGCTGAAGCAGCAGCGGCGGCTGAAGCAGCCGAGGCCGTCGGCTGGCCGATGTATGCGACAGACTTGCCCGCCACCGAGCAGGCGGGCTAGAGGGCACGATATGGAACTGCCGCACGCCATGACCTCATCTTTGTGGCGGCGCCACGTAAGGGGGTGGCGCCCGTGAGCGAGCCGAACTGGGAGGAGGTATTCGACGAGCCGGTGCTCACGGCGGAAAGGCTCGGTGGAGGGTTTGCGAACGACGTCTGGTCTGTCCGCACGGATGCCGGGGAATTTGTCGTCAAGATCACGCGGAACCCGCCGCGTCCCAATCGACCGTTCTGGGATGGCCTGGAAATGCTCTTTGGCCTCAACACCCACGAAAACATGCGCCGGCTGCCGGGCCTGGCGGACCTGATGCGTGACCTGTCGCCGCTGTCGGTACCACGCATTGTCCACGTCGACCGCCGCGGGCGCGAGATCTCCGAGCCGTTCATCGTCGCCGAGCGGCTGCCCGGCGATCCACTCACCCTGGATGGTGAGAACCGGGAGAACCTGGCGCGCGAGCTGGGCCAGCACGTGGGCGCGCTTCACCGCAAGGCCTTTTCCGACTGGGGGCGCTTTGGTGAGGCGCGCTACGAGGCCGCCGAATGGCCTCCGCGCCTGGCGGCGACGCTCGAGTTCATGGTCGACAAGTGGTACGAGGACGACGCCGGCGTGCGCACCACCCTCGACTCGTTTCTGGAGCAGGCCCGTGCGCTCGATGCCCCCTCCGAGTTTTGCCTGATCCTGCCCGACTTTCGCCTGGCCCAGTTTCTGCAGCGCGACGGGCACGTGTCGGCCGTCGTCGACGTCGAATCGTACGTCATCGGCCCGCCGGCGCTCGATCTGATCGTGCTCGAGCACTCGCTGCCGGCCGATCTCGCCCCCGCCTTCAGCGAGGGTTACGAGGAGCACAGCAGCCTGCCGCGCCTGGCACTCGTTCGCTCCCTCTACCGCTACCTCTACTGTTTGGTCCAGGCGCTCGGCGAGTATGATTTCGAGGAGTGGATGAACCGGCCGGCGATCTTTGAATGACCGGAGGGCTGGGGGCACCCTGGTGATCGCCGGCCGTGCACCCCGCCACAAGGACCGACAGGATAAACGAATGACAGAAGCAGCAAATCCGAAAGTCGAGTTCACGACCCTCTACGTCGTCCGCCACGGCGAGACCGAATGGAATGCACTCGACATCTTGCAGGGCCATCTCAACTCGCCGCTCACCGAGCGCGGGCGCGAGCAGGCCCGGCTCCTGGGCGAGCGCTTTCGGCACGTCGACATCGACGCCGTATTCAGTTCCGACCTCGTTCGCGCGCAGCGCACGGCCGAGATCGCGTTCCTCGAGCGCGAGCTGGCAGCCGTCACCTCCGATCTGCTGCGCGAGCGAAACTGGGGCGAGTGGGATGGCCGGCCCGCCGACATGTTTCGCGAGGAGGCCCGGGCGCTCATAGAAGAGTACCAACAGCTCACGCGCGAGGAGCAGTGGGGCTTCAAGTATTCGGACCATGTGGAAAGCTACGAGGAGATTTTTGGCCGGTTTATGGCCTTTCTGCGCGAGGTCGCCATCGCCTATCCGGGACGCAGCATCGTCGTCATCTCGCACCTCGTCGTCATGGAGACACTCCTGATTCACCTCGGGCACCGGCCCACCTTCATCGGCAACGAGGCG
>DATHUZ010000571.1:0-14137 GCA_035461725.1 Anaerolineae bacterium | reverse complement strand
GCGAGCAGCAGAGCGTGGCAGGCCACTTGCCGGTCATCGTTCAGCTTGACAAAACGATACGGGTCCTGAACGCTGATCCCGGTGGCCTCCAGCGGAGTGAGGATTTCAGTGCCAAAGCGGCGGGCCTGGGCTACTGCTCGCCGCGCGAGGTCACCGCCACTGAGGCCGACGGGGAAGCCGAGATAGTTCTCGATCCGTGTGCTCATACCGGCTTGCCCCCCAGGGGCCTCTTTTTCGATCAGCAACGTGCTCAGGCCCTCCGAGGCGCCATACACCGCCGCCGCCAGGCCGGCCGGCCCACCCCCGACGATAACCAGGTCGTAGAACGGCGCCCCGGCCTGCGTCTGGAGGCCTACTTTTTCGGCAACCTGCATGTTCGTGGGCTGGATCAGAAGCGAGCCATCCTCAAAGACGACAGCGGGCAGTTGCGACATGGTCAGACCAGCCGTTTCCAGCAGACGGCGTGCCTCGTCGTCGGCCTCCAGTTCCAGCCACTTGTAGGGGATCTGGTTGCGCGTCACAAAGTCCTTGAGGCGATGGGCGTGGGCCGACCAGCGGTGGCCAATGACCCGCATCCCCCTGAACGGCGGCCGGAAGGACGCCTGCCAGTCGTCGAGTAGATCGTCCAGCACGGGATAGAGGCGCTCCTCGGGCGGGTCCCACGGTTTCATGAGGTAGTGATCGAGCCGGATAGTATTGATGGCCTGGATGGCCACATCGGTATCGGCATACGCGGTGAGCAGCACACGCTTGGCGTCCGGGAATAGGACCATGGCTTCTTCGAGGAACTCGACCCCGGTCAGGTGTGGCATCCGCTGGTCGACCAAGAAAAGGGCCACCGGCTCGCCGCGCAGTTTCAACTGCTTCAGCGCGTCCAGGGCTTTGGCTCCCGCATCAGACCGCAAGACCCGGTACTCCTGGCCGTATCGACGCCGAAGGTCACGCTCCACTGCGCCCAGGACCTCCGGCTCGTCGTCGATGGCAAATAAGGCAGGTTTCGCCATATCGCTTTCTCCAAGAACGTGCCCCTGTTGAGGTCGGTGCCGCCCAGGGATCCTCGGTCGGTGCATCCCAATCTTGTAGGGCGACCGCTGGCGTAGGAGCCCGCTCTGCCGAGTAGGCCCTACACAAGTGGGATGCAGGGATCCTCGGCTGCTGACCGGCTCTCAGAGCTTGATAGTACCACAGGTGGTTATTTTTGTCAAACCGGTCATGAATATCCCATTTAAGCTGGCGCAATGGTAGGCGGCTGGAACTTCTGGCTGCCAGAGTCGAACCTCGGCCACAGCCCGCCCTCGTGGCTCTGTGACCGCGCGGTCAAGATCGGGGTAGCCTATCCAGTCTTCCAACCTTTTTGCGCTCTCACGGTTTCGTGGTATAATGCAATCTGTTGACAAGGGTTGATGGGGCACGGCGTGCGGCAAGCAGCAGGCGGCGTGCCTTCCTACTTTGTATGGAGGGCGAATCGGTGGGGATTGCACCGACGGCGCGGCATATCTCCCTGAGTGGAAAACCTTTCTGGGATGGGGTCAAGGACGTTGTCAGTCGTCTGCAGGAGCCGATCCTGGGAGTTGTGCACGGGCATACCCTCACGTTTGTCGCACTGCGCGCTGCGAGCCTGGCCGTCTCGTGGTCCTATCCACTTCCAGCCGGCGTATCTGAGCCTTTTTTCTTTGGCATCCCGCCGCTGATTGCGGGCCATCTTGCGACGCACCCTGTGACCGTGACGGGCGATGTGCGGATCGGTGCGCAGGGGGGAGAGGTGAGCCTGGTCAGCGGGGACGCGGCCGGGGAATATGCACTGCGCTGGCGCTTTGACCTGAACCAGTTCCCAGCCCCGCCAGAGCTCGGGCGATTGCTCACTCCGCCGAAGGGGATGATTTCGACGAATTATCTGCAGATCGCAGACGCGATCCACGTCGCAGTGGCGGATCTGGCGCTGATGCAGAGCCGGGGGCGCATTCACCGGACGCAGCTTGCCCTCGTATTCGATCTGGTCGGAACCGAGGTACATACGGCCGCATGTGAAGTTCAGTATGGGGCTGAGGGACAGTACTATTTCGATCCGCGGTTGGTGATGCGGGCGATCGAGTTTGTGGGTGCGGATCGAGTTGAGCTGGGCCTAACAGCGTTGGGCCCGAGCCGCGCTTTTCTTTCGCTTGTGGAGCGCAAGGGGGATCGTGTGACCCATTGTGCTCTGCTGTCGATGGGGTTGGAAACGAGCCGGCTCATCGCGCCGGCAGGCAAGGGGTAGATCGCACTTGCTGAGAAGCCAGCGTGCCGGGCCGTTGTGCGCGCCTTGCCCGCCGGGCGGCGACGGGGCTGTACCGTTGAAATATATCGAGACAGGGTGGCCGAGCGGCCGGTACCACTCAGGCTAATGAGGAGGGTATGTCCAAGCCTTTAAGCACCGGTAGGGTGGTCGAACAGCGATACCAGATCGACAGGCTCGTCGGCTGGACGGAGGCCAGCGCGGCCTACGTGGTGGTCGACGTCAACACGGGAGCAAGGTTTCTCCTGTGGGAGTCGGCCGAGCTGTTCAACCTCAAGACCAAGCCGCGGGGGGTGCAAGCCTATTTCGAGATGGAGGGCAAGCACTACCTCGTTCTGAGCCTGTCAGGCCAGGATCTGTCTTTTGTGTTTACCATGGCCGGCCAGGTGGAGGAGGTTCTGGCCGGGTTGTGGGTGCTTCAGCTCTGCCGTGCGATCGGCTATTGGCACAATCAGGGTGACCAGCCACTCGTCTGCCTTCGCCAGGGACCATTGACGCTTGCGACCCTGCAGCTCCTGGAAACCGACTTGATCATGGTGCCGGCATACGAGTCGCTTTGTCTTTCGAGCCCGCGGACGGGTGCAACGGAGCCGCTGGAGTTTGTGGCTCCCGAGACAGATCCGAAGGCTATCTTACCCCAATCTGACGTGTACGCCCTGGGTGCGATGCTCTATGCCCTGCTGGCCGGGACGCCGCCACCACCCCCGGAACTGCTCAGGTCGCGGCAGGCGCGCTTGACACCGCTGCAAAGCGCGGCGCCGCATACCTCACGCCGCATGGTGGGCGTGGTAAACAAGGCACTACAACTCGATCCAAAAAAGCGCTACCCTACGGCCGCCGAGATGGCAGATGATCTGGAGAGTTTTCTTCTGGCGCGGGCAGAGGAGCCGCGGGACAGGGTCCGCAAACCCTCGCTGTTGGCACGCACGCTGCCTTTCTTCTTGAGCCTTGGCCTCCTCGTCTGTCTCGTGTTGACGCTGGAGGGGCTCATCAACCGGCCCAAGATCAGGCTGCCGCAGTTCAAGACCTGGCCGACAGCGACGTACACCCCTTCTCCGATCCCTTCCGTCACCAACACGCCGTCGCCGACCCTGTCGCCGACACCGGCCCCGACCGGCACTCCGGTACCCATCGCCCTTACACTCAAAAAGATGGTGGTTAACCAGGTGCGCACCGACAGGCATCCCCAGATGATCGCCTATACCAGTGCCCTCGACGACGCGGACGAGCCGGTGTCCGCACTGCCTCGGGAGGTGTTCCGAATCAGCCAGGATGGGCAGGAAGTGGCCGACTTTGACGTGGGAGCGGTAGATGCCGTCATAGATCCACTGGCGATGGTCGTCGCGATCGACATCAGCGGCAGTATGAAGGGGGAGCCGATTCAGAAGGCGAGAGCCGCGGCTGCTAACTTTTGCGGCAGGTTCGATGTGATGGATCAGGTGGCGCTCGTCAAGTTCGACGATCGGATCGAGTTGGTGCACGGCTTTACGACCGACAAGGCCGCGGTTGTCGACGCGATCAATGCGCTGCAAACGCGGGGTGATACGGCACTCTATGACGTGATCGCTTTTTCTATTGAACAGCTCAAGACTCAGACGGGGCGCCGGGCGGTGGTGGTGCTGACCGACGGACGTGATACGGCAAGCCAGAAGCACAAGCTGGCGAGCGCCATCGCCGTCGCGAATGAGACCAACATCCCGGTCTTTGTGGTGGGGCTCGACAGCCCGCAGTTCACACCGGATGTGATGCAGCAGATCGCAGATGAAACAGGGAGCTCCTATCTCTATGCGCCGATGCCTGACGACCTCGACGCACTTTACCAAAAGATTCGCGGGCAGTTGCAGAATCAATATCGCATCGAGTTCACGTCGCTCCACGGTGCCGACGGGCAGAAGCACACGCTGCGCGTCGGCCTGGTGATGCCCGACGGGCGCGAGTTCTGGAGCGAAAAGGAATACAAGGTCCCCGTTCCCGGGGGGCAGGTACCCTGATCAAGGAGAGATAAAGAGACGATGAAGGATTTTCTGAGTATTGCAGATGTGAGCACAGAAGAGTTGTGGGAGCTGCTGCGCCTGGCGCGGATGCTCAAGGCAGAGTGGCAGGCGGGTGGGAACGAGCCAATCTTGAAGGGGAAGGTGCTGGGCATGATCTTTCAGAAGCCAAGCCTGCGCACGCGGGTGTCTTTTGAAGTAGGCATGCTGCACCTCGGTGGCTCGGCCCTCTATCTGTCGCCGAACGAGATCCAGCTCGGCAAGCGCGAGAGCGTGGCTGACGTGGCGCGTGTCCTGTCGCGCTACGTGCAGGGGATCATGGCGCGCGTGTTCGCGCATCGCGACGTCGAGCAGTTGGCCGAGTATGCCGACGTGCCGGTGATCAACGGACTGTCGGACTATAGCCATCCGTGCCAGGGCCTTGGAGATGTATTGACCGTGTGGGAGCACCTGGGGCAGTTGGAGGGGCGCAAGCTGGTGTTCGTCGGCGATGGCAATAACGTGGCGAATTCGCTCCTGTTTGCGGGCAGCAAGCTGGGCATGCACGTGACAGTGGTGTCGCCGGCAGGATACGAGCCGCATCCCGGGGTGGTGCAGCTTGCGACCCGGTTCGCCGCCGAGACAGGCAGCCGGATCGAGATCAGCAATGATCCGAGGACAGCGGTGGAAGGGGCGGATGTGCTCTATACAGACGTTTGGGCGAGCATGGGCCAGGAGGCAGAAGCGGAACAGCGCAAGGCGCGCTTTGCCGGCTTTCAGCTCAACGAGGCGCTGGTCGATCGAGCCGGCCCCGACGCGATCGTGATGCACTGCCTGCCGGCTCACCGAGGCGAAGAGATCACTGACGCCGTGGCCGATGGACCGCACTCGGTGCTCTTTGATCAAGCCGAGAACCGGCTGCACGCCCAAAAAGCCGTGCTGGCGACACTCATGCGATTTTAGATTTTGGATTTTAGATTTTCGATTTTGGCTCTGTCGTGGTGCGGCGTGACAGAACCGTACATCGCAAATCGTAAATCGTGAATCGCGAATCGTGAATCGGAAATCGGAGGTTATTTTGGCAGGCGATCGTAAGGTTTATGAGAAAGCGATGCGCGAGGGTTTGAACCTGGCGTGGGAACGCAACTGGAGCAAAGCGGTCGCCGCGTACAAGCGCGCCATCAACGAGGTGGCCACCGAGGCTGAAGTGTACAACCACCTCGGCCTGGCCTATTTTGAGCAGCAGCAGTTCGAAGAAGCACTGGAGGCGTACACGCAGGCGACGCGACTGGCGCCGGATGACCCCGGACCACTGGCCCGGATCGCCGACATCCACGAGCGCCTGGGACAGCCCCATGCTGCCGCCGACGCACTCTGGTCGATGGCAGAGATGCACAGCCGGCGCCGCGAGTGGAAGCAGGCCATCCAGGGTTTCCAACGTGTCGGCCAGATCCAACCGGACCACTTGCGCGCGATCCTGTCGCTGGCCGAGGTGTATGTAGCGCTAGAGCAGCCTCAACGCGCTGCACGCGAGTATCTTACACTGGCCAGGATCTTGCATCGACAGGGGCAGATAGAGAAGGCGCTGGAACAAAGCCGTATCGCGATCGAGCTGGACCCACGTAATGCCGAAGCGAGGGCACTGGCTGAAGGGCTTCACATGGGCGCAGCGGGCGGCCTGGCCATGGTCGACGACGTGGAGGCGGCGGTGGTTGGCCCAACGTTGGCCGAAGATGGGGCAAGTCCCGCCGATATGGCACGTGACCGTGCGCTCGAAGAGCTGGCGGGCATCCCATTCGAGGAGATCCAGCTTGGGCCCGCAGCCGCCATGGCCGACTTTCACGAGGGGGTCAAAGAAGGGACGGCAGCAGCCAAGCCGACACTGAGCCGGCCGCAGATCGATGCGTTGGTGGCGCAGGCGATCGACTTTCAGACACGCGGCCTGGTAGATGAGGCGATCTCGTGCTACACGCGCGTGATCGACGCCGGCGTCGACCGGCCTGCTGCGCACTTTAACCTGGGGCTTCTCTACCAACAGCGCCTGCGCTTTGAGCCGGCGATCAGCGAGTTCAGGCAGGCGGTGCGCCACCACGAGTATGAGCTGGGCAGCCATTTTGCACTGGGAGAGTGTTTCAAGGCGCTGGGCCGCCTGGACGAGGCGCTGGAGCACTTTGTGCAAGCGCTCAAGATCGTAGATCTGGGCACAGTGCAGCGCGAGCAGGCCGATGACCTGATCAATCTCTACGATGCCCTGGCCGACAGTTACATCGCCAAGGGCGACAGGGACAAGGCGCTGACGTTTGCCAATTCACTGATCGAGTTCCTGTCATCGAAGGGGTGGGAGGACAAGGCGCGGGCGGCGCGCCAGCGCCTCGACAGCATGTCGGAAGAGGGCGTGACGATGAGCCTGGCCGAGATCCTGGCCGCGCCGAGCGCCGAAACGATCCTGTCGTCGATGACACTGAGCCAGGAGTATGTGAGGAGAGGCGCACTGACGGCGGCGACGGAGGTGTGCTACCGTGCCATCCAGTCGGCACCCACCTACCTACCGCTCCACCTGCGGCTGGCCGAGATTTTCGCGCAGGACGGACGCGTCGAAGACGCGGTGACCAAGTACCAGGCGGTGGCCGACCTGTACCTGGTGCGTGAGGAGAAACGGCAGGCGATCGGCGTATACAAGCGTATCTTGCGCCTGATGCCGATGGACGTCGTGGTTCGATCGCGGCTCATCGATCTGCTCACCAGCTCGGGTGAGATCGACCAGGCACTCGACCAGTACCTGTCGCTGGCCGATGCGTACTATCACCTGGCACAGGTGAACAAGGCACTCGAAAAGTATGCCGAAGCGCTGCGGCTGGTGCCGCGTGCGTCGGAAGAGCAGGAGTGGCGTGTGCGCCTGCTGCGCAAGATGGCCGACATCCAGATGCGGCGCGCGAGCTGGCACGAGGCGGCGGACATTTACCGCCAACTCGTGGCGGCGGCACCGGAGGACGAGCGGGCGCGTGTGAACCTGATCGACCTGTACTACAAGTTGGGACGGGCCAAAGAGGCCGATCGCGAGACGGTAGCGATGGTGGCCTATTACGGGGCACAGGATGGAGGGGAGCGCTCGTTGGCTCTGTTGCAGGAGATGGTGAGGCTGCAGCCCCAACAGATGGCACTTCGCGCCCGCCTGGCGCGTGCCTACATCGACACCGGTCAGAGCGAAGAGGCGATCCGTGAGCTAGATGTGCTGGGCGAGCTACAGCTCGACGCAGGGCTGCGCGAACAGGCGATGGCCACGGTGCGCTATATCATTTCACTCAAGCCAAAGAATGTCGAGGCCTACCGGCAGTTGTTGGCCCAGCTCTAGTGGAGTAGCTTTGTGTCCGACGTCCTATGGGTTCTTTCGCACATCCAGGTGTCTGACGTCATCGACATCCTGCTGGTGGCGGTTGTTTTCTACCTACTTTTCTCTCTGGCTCAGGGTACACAGGCCGTGCAGTTGCTGCGCGGCATGGTCTTGGTCATCCTCGTGGCCTTTCTCGCCAGCCAGATCCTGCCGTTCCAGGGGTTTAGCTGGCTGGTGCGTAATGCGTTACCCGCCCTGCTGATCGCCATCCCGGTCATCTTTCAACCAGAACTACGCCGTGCCCTCGAGCGTCTTGGTCGCACAGGCGGCCTCCTGGTAAGAGTACAGCAGGAGGAAGAGGTGGACAGGGTGATCGACGAGGTGGCACGCGCGGCACACCGCCTATCGTCGCAGCGGCATGGCGCATTGATCGTGTTTGAGCGCGAAACGGGCCTGCAGGAGTTTATTGAGACCGGTGTTCCGGTGCACGCCGACGTCAAGGCCGAATTGCTGCGCACGATCTTTCATCCAAACACACCGCTGCACGACAAGGCGGTTATCATCCGGGGGGGCGAGATCGTGGCAGCAAGTGCGATGCTGCCAGCCACCCGCAACCCGCAATACGGAGGCATGGGCACCCGCCACCGTGCGGCGATCGGCGTGACAGAAGAAAGTGACGCGCTGGTGGTGGTCGTGTCGGAAGAGACGGGGATTATCTCGGTGGCCTATAACGGGCGCATGGTGCGCCGGCTGGACATCAACCGGCTGCGCAACATTCTGCTCGCCTTTTTTCAACACCGCCTGGGGGGCCGAAGCTGGGCCAAGCAGGTATAGAGCGATGGTCAGGGGGCGAGGAGGGCATCGATCTCGTTGCCCAGCTCGTCCGCAGTCACCGCGCCGAGGATGTGGCGCACCAGGCGGCCTTGCTGGTCGACGACAAAGGTTTCAGGCACGCCCGTGACACCGTAGGTGCGTGCCACCCGGTTGCCCGCGTCAAAGGCGCTCGGGTAGGTGACGCCGAACTCGTCGAGGAAGGCTTGCGCCTTCGAACGGGCATCCTTGTAAGCGATGCCAAAGAATTGGACGTCCTCATCACGGTAGCTCTGCCAGGTCTCCTCAAGGTCGGCGGCCTCCTGGCGGCAGGGGACACACCAACTGGCGAAAAAGTTGACGATGACGACGTCGCCCTGGTGGGCGGTCAGGTCCATGGACTGCCCGTCGAATGTGTCGAGCGTGAACGGGGGCACGGCTTCGCCGATCTGCGGCGGGCGGTTGGGACCGGTGAGGATGGCATAGGCGAGCAAGGCGATGACGACCAGGGCGACGGCGGCAGCGGCAGCCACGACAGGGCTGCGCTTGCGCTCGGACGGTGTAGAGTCGGTCGTATGCCAAGTTTCCATACTCTGTCTCCTGGGTAGTATGGGGCGCATTGTACCTGACTTTTGGCCGGCTGTCCAATAGACACACGATGGAAGGGACGACGAGGTGATGGGATTCAAAATGGCAAGGAGACGCGTGCTGCCGGCAGCGGCGGTCGTGCTGCTACTTTTTCTGGTGCTGTGGCTCGTGCTGGCACCGGCCGAATCGAGGCTGGGCCAGGTCGTCAAGCTGGTGTACGTACATGGCGCGCTGGTGTGGACCGGGCTGGCTACCTTTTCGGTTGCGGGCGTGCTGGGCCTGGTGGCACTCGTAGCCAAGCACGTGGTGAAGCCGGGTACTCCTCAGGCCGGCAAGGGTGATAGAGCGGCCGTGTGGTACAGGGCGACGGCCGCCGCGGCGCAGGCGGCGCTCGGCATCTGGGTGGTGTACGCACTGTCGTCGATGGCCGTGACGGGGCTGACGTGGGGGCAGTGGATCGCCTGGGGCGAGCCTCGGGTGCGCGTGACGGCGTCGATCCTGGCGGCGGCGATCGTGGTGGCAGTTGTAGCGCGGCTGGTGGGCGACCGCGACTTTCAGGCACTCGGTGGGGTCGTGATGGCGGTTGTGCCGTGGGTGCTCGTGTCGCGGGCAGAGGCGATTCGCCACCCGGCAGATCCGATCGGCGGGTCGGGATCGGCAGCTATCCAGGGCTACTACCTGCTGATCGTGTTGACAATCGCCGCGCTGGCTGCTATACTCGTCGCCTGGTTGTGGACAGGCATGGAGCTGAAACAGGAATAAATGGAGGTAGGTCGTGAACCCGATCAAGATCATTACAGTGGCCAAGAGCCGCGAGCTGGAAAACCGAGCCAACGAACAGGGCATGCGCTTTGAAGAGATGATAGAGAACGCGGGCCGGAAAACGGCGGAAGCGATCCGCCGGCAGGCACCGGTGAAAGGCAAGCGCGTGGTGGTGCTGGTGGGGCCGGGCAACAATGGCGGCGATGGCCTGGTGGCGGCCCACTATTTATGGGGCATGGGGGCACGGGTGAGCTGCTACATCTGGAAGCGAGACGTCGACGGGGACGGCAACTACCAGCGCGTGGAAAGTGACGGCATGCCCGTGTGCTGGGCGGACGACGACGAAGGATGGGAAGCGTTAAAGGGGCTGTTGGAAGGGGCCGACGTGGTCGTCGACGCGCTGCTGGGGGTGGGCGTGGAGCTGCCACTGCGCGAGTCGCTGCGGGCGCTACTTGGGACCGCTAGCGACGCACTTGCGGCGCGGCGGTGGGCGCCAGGGTTGGAGGTGGTGGCCCCGCCGCAGGTGGGTGAGCCGCCCCTGGTGGTTGCCGTGGACTGCCCGACGGGTCTGGATGCAGACACGGGCGAGATCGACCCGGCTGCCCTGCGGGCTGACGTGACGGTGACCTTTGCCTATCCCAAGGTGGGCCTGCTGCGCTTTCCCGGCGCGGACACCGCCGGCCGGCTGGTGGTGGCCGATATCGGCATCCCGCCAGATCTGGCGGATGACGTCGAGCTGGAGATGGCAAGCAGTGAAGAGGTGCGCGGCTGGCTGCCCCGGCGGAGCGATGCGGCGCATAAGGGCACTTTTGGCTCGGTGCTGATCGTGGCGGGATCGATCAATTACGTGGGAGCGGCTGCCCTGTCGGGCGCAGGTGCCTGCCGGGTTGGCGCGGGGCTGGTGACGATGGCGCTGCCCGGACCGATCCAGATGGGGGTGGCGGCCAGCCTGCCCGAAGTCACTTACCTGCTGTTGCCCCACGATCTCGGCGTGGTGTCGCGCGGGGCAGTGGAGGTGGTGCGCAAGCGGATGGGTGAGTACAACGCGCTGCTGTTGGGGCCGGGGCTCACCCAGGAGAAGGAGGCGGTCAGCTTTGTGCACGCCTTTCTCGGCACCGGGCGCCAGGACCGGAAGGGGCGCATCGGATTTCTGGCGGGCGGCGAGGAAGAGATGCCAGAGCCAGGCGCGCTGCCACCGCTGGTGATCGATGCCGACGGGCTGAACGCCCTGTCGAAAGCCAGCGAGTGGTGGAAGGTGCTGCCACCGGGCACGATCCTTACACCCCATCCGGGGGAGATGGCCCGCCTGGTGGGCGACGAGATGGAGGTCAAGGATGTCCAGGCTGACCGGGAGGGGATCGCACGGCGTTTCGCGGCAGAGTGGAACGTAGTGTTGGTGCTCAAGGGGGCGCACACGGTGGTGGCCGCGCCCGACGGCCGCCTGCGCGTGATCCCTTTCGCGAATGCCGGGATGGCTACCGCGGGCACTGGCGACGTCGCGGCAGGTGCGATTGCGGGGCTGCGGGCGCAGGGCCTCGACGCGTTTGAAGCGGCCGTGGCCGGGGCCTACGTACATGGACTGGCGGGTGAAATCGTGCGCGCCGAGATGGGCGACATGGGTGCTGTGGCCGGCGATCTGCCGCCGAGGCTGCCGCTGGCACTGGCCAGGATCCGGGGATATGCTGAGAGGCGGGAAGAAAATGATGCGCAAACTGCAAGAGCTGGTAGACCTGGCGCAGAAGAATCCACCGCCACGGGTGGCGGTGGCGGCGGCAGCGCACCGCCTGGTGCTCGAGTCGGTGCAGCGCGCGATGAGCCTGGGGCTGATCGTGCCGCTGCTGGTGGGGCGCAAAGAGGACATCTGCCGCGAGGCGACGGCGATCGGCTGGGATCTGCCGGAGGATTTGATTGTGCCGACAGAAACGAACAAACTGGCGGCAGAGGCCTCGGTGGACCTGGTGCGCGAGGGGAAGGCACAGATCTTGATGAAGGGCTACCTGCACACGGACGAGATGTTGCGCGCGGTGTTGCGCCCCCACGTTGGCCTGCGCACCGACAGGCTGCTCAGCCACGTGTTTGTGCTGGAGGTGCCCACCTATCACAAGCTGCTGCTGATCACCGACGCGGCGATCAATATCAGCCCCGATATCCCTCAGAAAGCGGCGATCACGCAAAACGCCGTCGACCTGGCGCGGCACCTGGGCGTGGAGGTGCCAAAGGTGGCGGCCCTGTCGTCGATCGAGACGATCAACCCGAACATCCCGTCGACGGTGCACGCCGCCTGCTTGAGCAAGATGGCGCAGCGAGGCCAGATCCGCGGCGCTATCGTCGACGGGCCGCTGGCCTTTGACAATGCCATCTCGGCCACGGCGGCGGCTGACAAGGCGATCGACAGTCCGGTGGCGGGCGATGCCGACATCCTCGTCGTGCCCGACCTGGACGCGGGAAATATCCTGTCAAAGAACCTCGAGTACCTGGCATCGGCCAAGGTGGCGGGGATCGTGATGGGCGCGATGGCACCGGTGGTGCTCACCTCGCGCTCCGACCCGCCCAGGGCACGCGTGTACTCGTTGGCGCTCGCGGGGCTACTCTGTTAGGCGACGGTGGAGCGTGTTCACGTGTGAGACAACGCTTGACGGAAGTGGGCGGCGCGTCTATAATCACTGTCAACCTATCGAGAGCGTGAGGAATGGAACAGTTCGTAGCCTACGTCGATGCTAATCGGGAGCGGTTCCTCAAAGAGTTGATGGCACTCGTCGCGCAGCCAAGTATCGCCGCGCACGGAATCGGGCTGGAAGAGACGGCGGCGATGGTGTGGGCGCACCTCGAACGCCTGGGTGCCAGTGTGCAGCGCTTTGATCCGGCAGGTGGCCCGCCGATCCTGCTCGCCGAGATCGGCCAGGGGAAGCGGACGATGCTGGTCTACAACCACTATGACGTCCAGCCGCCTGATCCACTTGACGAGTGGGAGTCGCCACCCTTTGAGCCCGTAATACGGGATGGGCGGATCTATGGACGGGGGGTCGCGGACGACAAGGGCGACCTGCTCTGCCGGCTACACGCGATCGAGGCGTACCAGCAGGCGGTTGGCCCACTGCCGCTGCGGCTCCTGTTCCTGATCGAGGGAGAAGAGGAAGTGGGCAGCCCGCACCTGGTTCCCTTTGCAGGGAAACATCGCGATCTTTTGCAGGCCGACGGCTGCCTGTGGGAGACGGGACAAAAGGACGCGGCGAGGCGGCCGGTGCTGGAGCTCGGGGTGAAAGGCATCTGCTACGTGGAGCTGTCGACGACGACGGCGGCGACAGACCTGCACTCGATGTGGGGGGGTATCGTCCCGAACGCGGCGTGGCGGCTGGTGTGGGCGCTCGACACGCTGAAGGATAAGGACGGACGGATCCTGGTTGGGGGCTTGATGGACCACGTGCGCCCTCCGAACCGCGCGGAGATGGGCTTGCTGGAACGGCTGCCTTTCGACGCGGCGGCGATCCGGGAGAGCCTGGGCTTTGGCGAGTATGTGAGAGGGCTGAACGGGACGGAGCTGCTGACGGAGCTGTTCTACCGTCCCACGTGCACGATCTGCGGGATCGAGTCGGGGTACACGGGCCCGGGCGCCAAGACGGTGCTGCCGAACAGGGCGACGGCCAAGGTCGACTTTCGGCTCGTTCCGGACCTGACGCCAGGCCTGGTGCTGGGGCTGCTGCGCGACCATCTGGATCGAAATGGGTTCCACGACGTCGAGATCGAGTTGGTGAATGGGCTTCACCCGGCGCGCAGCCGGCCGGATGCCCCGTTTGTGGAGGCGTGTGTGGCGGCCGTGGAGGCGACGTACGGGACGGAACCGATCATCTATCCGACCAGCCCCGGCAGTGGGCCGCTGGCGGTCGTGGCAGGCGATATTCCGACGGTGATGGCCGGCATAAGCCACCCAAGCGCGCACCTGCACGCGCCGAACGAGAATATCTATGTCGAGGACTATGTCGAGGGGATCCGGTTCGTCGGCGAGCTGATCCACCGCTTTGCCGGCTAGCCGCGTGCCTTTCGAGAAACAGCGGCGGCCTGAGGGCCGCCGTTTCTATGATAGGGGGAGCAGTGAAAAGCTATCGAAAAGAGCTGTGGTTCAACGTTCCGACACGCCGGGCATTCATGAACATCACGCCGCAAGTGCAGGAAGCGCTGCGAGAGAGTGGGATCCAGCAAGGGCTGTGCCTTGTAAACGCGATGCACATTACGGCCAGCGTGTTCATCAACGACGACGAGAGTGGCTTGCATCACGATTACGAAGTGTGGCTCGAAGGTCTGGCGCCGCACGCGCCGACGGATCGATACCGGCACAATCGCACGGGCGAGGACAATGCCGACGCCCATCTGAAGCGGCAGGTGATGGGGCGCGAGGTGGTGGTGGCG
>DATHUZ010000570.1:0-2719 GCA_035461725.1 Anaerolineae bacterium | reverse complement strand
TGCGGTGACCGTGTCGCGCAGTTGTTCGAAATCGGCGCGCGCCGTCTCGAACGGCACGTCATAGCGCCGGGCGATGACACGCGCCGCGTCGTCCGCCTGGTTGTGCTCGATCAGCAGCTTGGCGTGCTCCGTCGCCGTCTGGTTCAGGTGCAGCACGCGCGCGGCATTGATCACCAGCACCCCGTGCCTGTCCTTTTCCACGCGCAGGTGCAGCCGGTACTGCACCGCCGCGTCGGGCGGCGTCTGGTAGTGATAAATGCCGGGCTGCAGCGGCTGATGTGGCTCGAACCAACCTCTGATGCGATCTAGAACAGTCATGCCAGACCCTCTTCTGCCTTCTCCCACAGATCCTCGTAGGCGGCGCGCACCGACGGCGCCAGTCGCTCTGCGAACGCCACCGGCAGCCCCAGCCGCAGGATCAGGTCCTGCACGTCGGCCAGGTCGCGCAGCCGGTGCGGGGCACTCGTCCCCGACGCCAGCTTGAGCTCGATCAGCCTTTCCAGCGTCACCACCCGCACGCCCTCGATCTCGACCGCGATTCCCGGCTCGCCCGGATCGGGAAAGCTCACTTCCTTCGGCAGCCCGTCGCCCGGGTACTCGCCCGTCGTCACCACCTCGACCCGCACGCCCGTCTCGGTATCGCGGAACGTTTTCTGCGCGCCGTCAAACGCCGGCCGGTAGCCACGTCCGACGAACCGCTCACGGAACCGCGCGAGCCCTTGCGGTGTCATCAGCAGGTCGATGTCCTCTGTCATTCGCCTATAGCCGTGCTCGCCGAGGGCCAGACCGCCAAGCAAGGCGTAGGGAATCTGCTCGGCTTTCAGGCGCTCGGCCAGCCGCTCAAGCGCTTCATTGATCGGTCCGACGCCCTCAAAGAATGCGCCGACTTCGCGCAGCATACGCTTGCCACCCGCAGCCAGCACCTGTTCGTAGGCAACTTCATCGGCGTTCACGCCTACCGCCCCCCGCCCGCGCACGCACACGCGCACCCGGCGCACGCACAGGCGCACGCGCAGCTATAGCCACCGCCGCCGCGGCTGCTCGAGCTCGACGGCTTGGGCGGTGGATTGGTGGTCTGGGTGACGCCGCTCGTAAAGCGCTCGACGCCGCTGACCACCGTGTTGGCCGCGTTCTCGATGCCGGTCACCACCGTGTTGGCAAAATCGCCGCCCGGCAGCGTGGGCAGTGTGACCGGGGTGCCTCCGCCCCCCGTCGGCGCCGCCGGGGCCGACACTCGGCCGCCCCCCGTGCCGGCGTGCCAGGGCCGGTAGTACCACCACCACCCCGGCACGACGACGGGCCGGTCGCGAAACACTTCGCGGGTGCGGTCCTGCCAGTCGTCGTCGAGCATCGTCCACTCCAGCTCCTCGCTCCACCGCTCGCCCAGCACCTCCGGGGTATCGGCCGCCGCCACCTCTTTCCAGGCGCGCGCCGCAATGTCCTTGTAGTACGTCGTGGTCTCCTTGCGGCTAAAGCCTGTCAGCTTCTTGTTCACGTCGCCGATCAGGTCGATCGTCATGTCGCGCAGCGCCTTCTCATCCAGCTTGCCGCCGTCGTCCACCGCCGCCAGAAAGCGCCGCTCATAGTACCAAAGCTTGGTTTCCTTTGTCACCGGCTTGAGCAGGCGCAGCCGCAGCGGCTTTTCCGACTCGACGGCCACCACTCCCTTCTTGACCAGGCCGAACAGGATCATGGTCATCACCCTGTCGAGTGGCGCTTCGAGCAGAATGGCCGCCTCGACGGCCGTCAGGCCGCGCTTGATGCCGGTGCCCTCGACGGCGAGAGACGGCGGCAGGTACTGCATCTTGCGTTTACGCTGGCTCCAGCCTCCCAGGATCGCGAACAGGAACCAGCCCCCGCCGATGAGCGCGAACCAGATCAACGGGCTGTTGCAGCACGCGGTGAAATCGATCGTGAACGCCGGCGCCGCCTGCACCACCCCCTCCGCCACGTACTGCTTGGGGAACGAGGCGCCAAATGTGTACTGGCGGCTGGGGTTGGCACTCGCGTCCTGCCACAGGTAGACGACACGCTGGTCTTCAACGTAGGCGTCGGTGAACGCTTCGTCGTGGTAGCGTGGATCGTCGGGGCCGACGCCCGGCGGAAAGTGGAAATAGACCTGCAAGTTGGTATCGCCGCTCACCAGGCTGCTGTCGAACCACGTCGGCGAAAACTCGATGCTGGCATATTCGGCGTCGTCCGTGTCCTGGTAAATCACGTCGCCCACGATCGTCTCGAAATGGACCGTGGCCGTATCGCCCGGCTGGATCGCATTCGCTCCCAGGTCTATGGCAATGCCAATGTCCACTTCTGGAGAAACGTCCAGCTCGGCTGCCGGCACGCCATCCACCGACGCCTGGCTCTCCGACAGCCGGTAGCTCTCGCTCGGCAGCCCCACGTCGATGTAGCGGATCGGCTCGGATCCTGGATCCACCACCAGGGTGAGATCGTAGACGATGCGCACCGTGCCATCCTGGTTGACATAGAGGTGCGACTCGTTCTCAGGCAGGCGAAAGCGGTAGCCCTGCGCGAATACCGGCACCAGGAAAATGAGCAGGAAAGTGATGGTCCACAAGAGGACCACGAACCAGCAGGCATTACGCCGCAACTTCACTCTTTTCTCCTCCAGCTTGCTGCCCCGATGACACACGTTTGGGCTGCCACGAACCAGTCCTTCTACTCCAGATTGCCCGGGCCGGTCTCCGACCGAGCCCCTGGC
>DATHUZ010000569.1:0-1952 GCA_035461725.1 Anaerolineae bacterium | reverse complement strand
GTCCTTTTCGCGCCGGCCGGCTGGCCGCCACTCTGCGCCACCGCTCCTGGGCGAAGCCCTCCTTGAAGATGAGGCCCTCCATCCTCTGCTATCGGAACGAGCCCCCTTTCGTCACTGACATAGCCGTGCACCCCACTATGGCCTCCGATCAGCCGCCGCCATGCCTCCCGACTGATCTCCCCATAGGCCCGCCGTGCTGTCTCTAGCGAGATCTGCGACTCGGCGAACAGCGTGGCATTCTGGATAGCCACCGCCACCTGGTCGGCTACCAACTGCAAGACCGCGACATCGTCCTCCGAGAATGCTGCCGGCAAGGTAGACTGCACGTCCAGCGCCCCCAGCACCCTGCCCCCGGCGCCGCCGACGATCAGAGGCAGCGCCATCTCTGAGCGCGTGTGGGGCAGGAGCGGGTTGTCAAAGCGAGCGAGCGATGCCCCACCCGAGTATTCTCGAGCCGCGTCCACGTCGAGCGCGATTCCCGCCTGGCGCTGGGCACACGCCGCGCCCACCATCGATCCAGCGCCCACTTCCAATCTGTGGCCCTGCTCCAGCATGATCCGCCCCGCCTCCCCCGTGCCCGCCTCCAGCACGGCGTAGCGGCCCTGCGCATCGAGCAGAAACAGGCCGACGTAGTAGAGGTCGAACCGCTCGTGTACCAGGTTGACCACCTGCGCAGTCAGCGTCTTTAGGTCCAGAATCGACGCGGCAGCCCGGCTCACGTCCGCAGCCGTCGCAAGCTGCACCGCTCGTTGCTCCAGGTCGCGCGTGCGATCGGCCACTCGCTGCTCGAGCGAGCCGATCGACGCGCGCAGTTGGGCGGTAAGCTCGTTGAAGGTCTGGCCCAACAGGCTCAGCTCGTCGCTGCCGACGACCGGGACCGTGACATCCATCTGCCCCTGGCGAAAGGCATCGGCGCCCTGCCGCAGCTCGGCCACCGGGCGCGTGATGCTGCGCTGGATCACGCCGGCCAGGATGAGGGCCAGGACCACCGCGAAGGCATAGCCGGCGCCAACCAGGATCAAGCGGTCCTCGATCTGGGCCAGGATCGCCTCGTTGCCGGCCGCCATGCGCACCTCGCTATCTCTTACCACCTGCTCGATGCGCTGGCCAATGTCGTTACCGAGGCGGTACGCCTGAAAGAGCAAGCGTGAAACGTCTTGACCTTCCGTCCTGGGTGCCGCCTCCACCTCGTGGATGAGCGTGCGATAGTCGGCCAGGGCTACCAGGACGGTGTCGAGGGTGGCCTGCTGCTCGGGCGAGGTAATCAGGCCGCGGGCCTCGGTCAGCAGCTCGCTCGCCTGGGCCACATCATCCAACGCCTCGTACGTGCTCGGCGCATAGTCCTGGATGTAGCGCATCGTATTGACACGCGAAGACTCGATGCGCGCCGCGGCCAGCAAGAGCAGCCTGTCGGCCCGTGTTTCCACTTCGGTGATCTGTTTCAGGCGGCCCACGGTAAAGCTCTGCGAAGTGATGAGCAGCGGAGCGAACAACGCCATCATCACCAACAACAGCGCAAACCCACCACCGATGCGGCTGCGGACCGCCAACCGCCGAAGGAAGCGGTCAATCATAAAGCCTCCCCCCAGTACCCCTCGGGCCTTTCATTGTGCGCCCGTCCGCGCCTGCTCCCAGAACTCGTTGGTGAACACGTCTTCCGGTTCCACAGGCTGGCTCAACACGCCATAGCTGAGCAGCGTGTCGACTGTCCGCCGCACATCATCCCGATCGGTGTATCCGACAGGGCGAAGGGGCAAGGAGACCAACCTGGCGATTTCTTGCATCATCGAGTACTGGTGCGCCAGCGTCTGGACTCTGGCTTCGTCGTATTTGAGCACGATCTCTGCCGCCTCTTCCGGATGCTCGACGGCGTACTCCCAACCTCTCAGGCTGGCACGCAACATGCGCGTGCACAACTCAGGGTTTTCCTGGGCCAGGCGGCGGCTTGTAAG
>DATHUZ010000568.1:0-8279 GCA_035461725.1 Anaerolineae bacterium | reverse complement strand
TGCGTTAACCCGGTCAGCAGGGTAAAGATCGTCGACTTGCCGGCGTTCGGCTGCCCTGCCAGGGCTACAGTGGTGAAAGCATCCATTGACTCACCCGATTGCAGATGGTTGGCGCTCGCGATTATAGCCTGGGCCTGTTTTTTGTCAAACCCGCCGCCCGACGCAACCGGGTTGTCCTGGACACATGTTATCAGCGTGCCGCTGCTACGTCAGCCCAGATCTCACAGCTCGTGTCTGACATGCGTGACGAGTAGATGAACTACTTCTATCTGGACGCGGGCGCCTTTGCCAAATACTACTGCCCCCTGCCCCCTGGGCAGCGACTACGAGCCTGGCAATGTAAAGCACGCCCTCGTCCCCTCCCCCACCTCACTCTCCAGCCACAGCTCCCCACCGTGCGCCTCCACCAACGCCCGGGCGATCGCCAGCCCCAGCCCACTCCCCCCTTCCGCCCGCGACCGCGCCCTGTCGGCACGGTAAAAGCGCTCTCCGATCCGCGCCAGCTCCTCTGGCGGGATGCCGATCCCCTCGTCCTCCACCTCGACCCGCACCGTGCCGTCGGAACCAGGCACCGCACGGACCCGAACCGTGCGCGTCGGCGGCGAGTACTTGATCGCATTGTCGAGTAAATTGACGATCACCTGCTCGATCCGATCCCGGTCGGCCGGCACCCGCAAGCCGGCCGCGGCCTCGACGGCCAGCGTCACGTCGTGCGCCCGGGCACGATGCGCCAGCCTGTCCGCCGTCTCTTCTGCCAGCTCGCCGAGGTCGATCTCCTCGCGCCGCAGCTCGAGCGCGGCCGAGTCGGCGCGCGACAGCACCAGCAGATCGTTCACCAGGCGGATCAGCCGGTCCGTCTCGCGCTCGACCGTCTCCAGAAAGCGGTCGCGCACCTCCGGGTCATCCACCGCCCCGTCGCGCAGCGTCTCCACCGTGCCCTTGACCGCCGTCAGCGGCGTGCGCAGCTCGTGCGACACGTTCGCCACGAAATCGGTCTGCATCTGCCGCGCGGCGCGCAGCCGCGCCGTCATGTCGTTGAACGCCCGGCTCAGCTCGCCCACCTCGTCGCGCGACGCCACCGGCACCTGCTGGTCCAGGTCGCCGTGGGCAACGGCGCGCGCGGCGCCTGTCAGGCGGCGCAGCGGATTCGCTACCGCGCGCGACAGCACCAGGCCCACGGCGCCCGAAAAGAGAAGGGCGACGACCGTCGACAGCAGCCAGCGGTTGCGCAGATCGCCGACCACCGCCAGGGCATCGCCCAGTGGCTGGCTCAAATAGACTGCTCCCACCAGCCGCTCGTCCACGAGCAGGGGAAACGCCACGTGCACGGCGGGCACATAGCTCGCCCGGTCCTGCCGGCTGGCGTATTGGCCCGCCAGCGCCTGCGCGACGACGGCATCGTCCGACAGGTCGGTGCCCTGCGTCCCCTCCTGCGAGTCAAAGAGCACCAGGCCGCGCGGATCGACCACGCGGATACGCGTGTCGAGCTGGGAGCTGAGCTGAAACGATGCGCCGGCCAGGTAGTCGAGGTCGATCTCACCTGGGAACTCGTCCGGGAGCGGCGCCACGTTCTGCGTCTCGATCGACAGGTTGCTGGCACGCTGGTTCTGGATGGCGTTGAACGCGGCGAGCGGCACCTCGGCCTCCGGCCCCTCGGCGGTCGCGCCCGGCACCAGCGCCTGGGCCGTGATGCGCGCCTGCGCCGCCAGGCTCTCTTCCATCGCGTCGACAAAGTAGCGCTCCAGCAGCGACAGCAGCAAAAAGCCCGACAGGCCCATCGCCACCACGATTACGGCCAGGTGGCTCAGCGTCAGCCGCGCGCGCAGGCCGGCGGCCGGGGTCTTCATTCGAGCACCAGCTTGTACCCCACGCCGCGCACCGTGGCGATGGGGTCGACCTCGCCGTCGATGGCAGCGCGCAGGCTGGCACGCAGGCGCTTGATCGCCGCGTCCACGGCGCGCGTGTCGCCGAAATAGTCATACCCCCACACCAGCTCGAGGAGCTGCTCGCGGCTCAGCACCTGGCCCGCGTGCCGCGCCAGGGTGTGGAGCAGCTCGAACTCGAGCGTGGTCAGCTCGAGCCGCGCGCCGGCCCACTCGGCCTCGTAGCGCGCCGCGTCGATCGTCAGGTCACCTGCCCGTACCGGCGGCGGCCCGCCCTCGGCGGGCGGCGCCGGCGGCACCGTCCGCCGCAGCACATTTTTGACCCGCGCCATCAGCTCGCGCACGCTAAAGGGCTTGACGACGTAATCGTCGGCCCCCAGCTCGAGGCCCACCACGCGGTCCACCTCCGAATCGCGGGCGGTGAGCATGATGATCGGCACGTCGCGCTCGCGTCGCAGCGCGCGGCATACGTCCAGGCCGTCGACACCCGGCAGCATCAGGTCGAGGATCACCAGGTCGGGCGGGTGCCGGCGCGCCTGGTCGAGCGCCTGCTGCCCGTCGTAGGCGACGTCGACGTCATAGTGCGCGCGCTGTAAATTGTAGACGAGCACGTCCACGATCGGAGGCTCGTCGTCGACCACCAGGATACGGGCCGGCATCCGGCTTTCCTCCACAACAGTGTCCGGCGCGGACTCCACGCCGGCGGATCTATCTTAGCAGAAGCCGCCCGCCACGTCAAGCGCTTGTGTGACAGAAGGATGACAGGTTGGGGGCAGGCGTGGGTAAACTGCTGCCACCCACCCGGTAACGGGTGCACTAACGAGTTGTCACAGAACTTCAAGCCCCCGCCGTCAGGCGGGGGTTCGGTGACAGCTAGCCTACCTTTTCTGACAAGTCGTTAGTGCACCCGTCGCGCACCCGGGAACTTGACACCCGTGTCGCGGGAGGGTATGATGGAGAAAGCAGTGCAGCACTCTCACACCGCCGTCCCTGTCCATCACCGCCGATTGGAGCTTGTTCGACTTTTTCAAATCCAGGCACAACCAGGAGGCAAAGTGAATCAAAAGAGTACGAGGACGGCGGCCGTGGTGCTCGTGGTGTCGGTCACGCTGCTGGCGCTGGCGATTCTCCTCTCGATGCCGCCGGCGCGCACGGCGGCTCTCCAGCCACCGCCAGGCGTCGAGATCACGGTGAGCGTGATCGTGGTTTCGGATCTCACCCAGCCGCTGCAAGTAGCGAGCCCCGGCGATGGGTCCGGGCGCCTCTTTGTAGTGGAACGAGGCGGGCTGATCAAGGTCGTCGAAGACGGCGTCACCCTTTTTCCTCCATTCCTCGACCTGACAGGCGAGGTCACCACCGCCGGCTCGGAGCAGGGGCTGCTCGGGCTGGCTTTCCACCCCGAGTATGCCAGCAATGGATTCTTTTATGTCGACTATACCCGGGCGAGTGACGGCGTGACGGTGGTGGCTCGTTACGAGGTTTCGCCGGCCGACCCGAACCTTGCCGACCCGGCGAGCGCCACGACTATCTTGACCCAAACGCAGCCGTACCAGAATCACAACGGCGGACACGTCCTGTTCGGCCCCGACGGCTACCTGTACGTTGGCCTGGGCGATGGCGGCGGTGCCGGCGACCCACTCGAGAACGGCCAGGCGGTGACGACGACCCTCGGCTCCATTCTGCGCCTCGACGTCGACGGGGGAGCGCCCTACGCCATCCCGCCCGACAATCCCTTCGTCGGGGCCGAGGGCGCGGACGAGATCTGGGACTATGGCCTGCGCAATCCCTGGCGCTTTAGCTTTGACCGGGCGACAGGCGACCTCTACATCGGCGACGTCGGGCAGAACGCCTGGGAAGAGATCGACTATCACGCTGCCGGCACGCCTGGCGGACTGAATTTCGGCTGGGACTGCAAGGAAGGGACCCACGACTTCGAGTTCACCCCCGACTGCGCCGCCGCGGACCTGGTCGATCCCATCGCCGAGTATGGCCACGACGTGGGGCGGTCGGTCACAGGAGGCTTTGTCTACCGCGGCAGCGCCTACCCGGCACTCCAGGGGCGCTACTTTTACGCCGACTTTGGCTCGGGTATCATCTGGAGCATCACCAAGACGGGATCGAACCCCGACACCTGGTCGACGCCCAGGCTCGAGCTGGACACCGACCTCAACATCAGCTCTTTCGGCCAGGACGATGCCGGCGAGCTGTACGTCGTCGACTATGGCGGAACGGTCCGCCGCCTGACCGGCCTGCTCCGCTTGTACCTGCCCGTCATCTGGCGCACCTCCTAGTCCGCAACCTGGAAGGCTGGAAGGTGGCCAACCTTCCAGCCTTCCAATCTTCCACCTCTCGATTTACACAATTTTAATTTGACAAATTAGATCAATTCAGGTATAATGAAGGCGCGTTGGGGACCAAACCCCCGGCGCCTGGCAACCAACTAACCAACTAACTAACCATCTATAGGAGGACACAAAATGGCAATCGGACAGCACGAGCTTCCCCCGCTTCCCTATGCGTACGACGCGCTTGAGCCTTACATTGACGAGCAGACGATGCGTCTGCACCACGACAAGCACCACCAGGGGTACGTCGACGGCCTGAACAAGGCCGAGCAAAAGCTGGCGGAAGCGCGCCAGAACGGCGACTTTGCCCTTGTCAAGCACTGGTCGCGTGAAGCCGCGTTCAACGGCGCCGGCCACCTGCTCCACACGGTTTTCTGGACCAACATGACCCCCGAATCACGGGCCACCGGACAGCCCCGCGGCAACCTGTCGAACGCCATCGAGCGCGATTTTGGCGGCCTGGACGCCTTCAAGCAGCACTTTGCGGCCGCCGCCACCGCTGTCGAGGGCAGCGGCTGGGGTATCCTGGCCTACCGCCCCGAGGACGACGCGCTGGTCGTTCTCCAGGCCGAAAAGCACCAGAATCTGACCCAGTGGGGCGTGATTCCGCTGCTCGTGCTCGACGTGTGGGAGCACGCCTACTATCTCAAGTACCAGAACAAGCGCGGCGAGTACGTCCAGAACTTTTTCAACATCATCAACTGGGACGACGTGGCACAGCGCTACGAGCAGGCACGCGCGCGCAGGTAGCCTAGTTGCCACGCCTTGGCGATTTGACCTGCACAGCGAGAGAGGAGACCGGCGTCTCCTCTCTTTGCGTATCCGGCGCGGCCCATGCTTCTGATTTGCGTGATGTTAATTTGACAAACTTGCCGCCCCATTTTATAATGGGCTCTGTAAGCGATGCATACCCGCCACGACGGCCTTGCGCCCGGATATTCCCACGACAGACCTGGACACCCGGCGTGGCATCCTGTGAGAGAGGGATCGGTAAGTGGCTGACATATCTGTTCGAGAGGAGAGAACGTGAATAAAATCACTCTGGCTCTGGCACTGTTGACGCTACTCGGCTTGTTTCTGGCCTTGCCGGCGTTCGCCCAGGAGGGCGACGAGTGCATGCACGCAGACGCGACGATCGCCGATCTGAGGGCATGCGTCGAGCACGCCTACGAGCAGGGGCACATCACGAATCGTGGTGTGCTGAGAACGCTGTTGGCGCAGCTCGATGCTGCGCAGGCGGCCCATGATCGTGGGCAGACGACCCTCGCGATCAACCTGTTGCAGTCGTTCATCTACACCATCGAGGCGCAGGCGGGGCGGACGATCCTCGAACCGCACGCCCAGCACATCGTCGCCCACGCCCAGAACGTGATCCAGGCGCTCGGACAATAGGCTTTCGATGGGACACGTCACAAGAGCGTAGGGCTGACGTGCCCCACGGCAATGAGGACGAGGGGGCGCTGCTTGCCGGCGCCCCCTCTCTATTGGCAAGAAAAGGAGAGAACAATGGCAAATTCAATGTTCCAGGTGCCGGTTCCACACAACGAGCCGGTATTTGACTACGAGCCGGGATCGCCCGTGCGCGCCGAGCTCAAGAGTACACTGAATGACCTGGCCGAAAAGCAGATCGAGATCCCCCTGATCATCGGCGGTGAAGAGGTGCGCACAGGTAACGTCGGCCAGGCGGTGATGCCTCACGACCACGGGCACGTCCTGGCAACCTACCACAAGGCCGGCGAGGCCGAGGTGCAGCGGGCGATCGAGACGGCGCGCGAAGCGTGGCACGATTGGAGCCGGCTGCCGTGGGAGACGCGCTCCGCCGTGCTCCTGAAGGCGGCCGACATCCTCACCTGCCGGCGCCGTGCCGAGATAAACGCCGCCGCCATGCTCGACCTGAGCAAGACGGCGCACCAGTCCGAGATCGATGCCGTCGCCGAGATGGCCGACTTTTGGCGCTACAACCCCTATTACGCGATGCAGATCATGGAGCCGCAGCCGCGCAATGTGCCCAGCGTGTGGAACATGACCGAGCAGCGCCCGCTGGAAGGCTTTGTCTTGGCGCTCACTCCCTTTAACTTTGTGAGCATCGCCGGCAACCTGCCGACCGCGCCGGCCCTGATGGGCAACACCGTGCTCTGGAAGCCGGCATCGTCCGCCGTCTACAGCGGCTACTTTGTGATGCGCTTGCTGATGGACGCCGGGTTCCCGCCGGGCGTCATCAACTTTGTTCCCGGCGATGGCGCCGCCGTGGGCAACCCGGTGCTCGCCAGCCCACACCTGGCCGGTGTCCACTTTACCGGCAGCACGGGCACTTTTCAGCACATCTGGCGGACGATCGGCAACAACATTCAGAACTATCGCTCCTACCCCCGTGTCGTGGGTGAGACGGGCGGCAAGGACTTTGTGATCGCCCACCAGTCGGCCGACGTACCGGCCCTGATCACGGCCCTTGTCCGCGGTGCGTTCGAGTTCCGGGGGCAAAAGTGCTCCGCCGCCAGCCGCGCTTACATCCCCGACACCATCTGGCCCGAGGTGCGCGACGGCGTGCTGGCCGAGCTGAGCAGCGTGCAGATGGGTGACGTGCGCAATTTCCGCAATTTTATGGGCGCCGTCATCGACCAGGGTGCCTTTGACAACATCACCAGCTACATCGAGCTCGCCCGCACCTCGCCCGACGCCGAGATCCTGTCCGGCGGTGGCTATGACGACTCGGAGGGCTACTTTATCGAGCCTACAGTGGTGCTGACTACGAATCCACATCAGAGGTTGATGGAAGAAGAGATCTTTGGCCCCGTGCTGACGGTGTACGTTTACCCGGCGGACGAATACAAAGAAACCCTCCGGCTCGTCGACACGACCTCGCCCTACGGTCTGACCGGTGCCGTGTTCGCCCAGGACCGCCTGGCGGCGCAGAAGGCGATGAACGACCTGCGCCACGCTGCCGGCAACTTTTACATCAACGACAAGCCCACGGGTGCCGTCGTCGGCCTGCAGCCGTTTGGCGGCAGCCGCGCGTCGGGCACCAACGACAAGGCGGGCAGCGCGCTCAACCTGGAGCGCTGGGTCACCCCGCGCACGATCAAGGAGAATTTCTGCCCGCCCACAGAGTACGGCTATCCGTACATGGGCGACTCGTAGTTGGAAGCGGGTACCGGGTATCAGGCATCGGGCGACCTGCTCCCCGATGCCTGATACCCGATACCCAACTCACGCCCGCTGCCGGTAAAGGCTCGGATCCACGGCGTGCGCCATCGCGTCCGCGTCCAGGCCGCCACCCAGGAACTCGTTGATCCGCGTGGCCTGTGGCCCCGGGTCCACGACCACAGCGCTGTAATGGACGTACAACACGTCGATGTTGGGCTGCGCCGCTATCCACTCCTCCACCTTTTGCACGTGCCGGCGAAAGAGCGCTGTCATTTTGTCGTTGCCAGTCCTGCCGGTGTCTTCGCCGCGACGGACGAGCATCTGGTGCTGTGACGCCAGGATCTCTTCCATCTCTCGGCGCATAAAGATGACCTTGTAGTAATAGTCGGCGGGCAGGTGCTTGAGCAGCGCAGACACCATTTTCACGGCCTTGCCACACGCTTCCGGCAGCCATTCACGGTCGCGCTCGATCTGCTTGACGCGCTCGAACTCGTAATACCCCTTCGGGTTATCCTCGTCGGCGGTGCGCTCATAGTCTGTCAGGACCGGCACGCCCCCCGCCTCGAGCATCTTCATCATCATCGACGTGCCGGACCGAGGCAGCCCCGAGACGATCACGATCGCATTGTCTTCCATCCCTTCTCCTTCGGCACTGATGCGCGCCGCTCCACCACCCGGAGGCGCCGGCTCCATTCTACCACACCTCACCCACGGCGCAAGCGACAGATCCCGGTCGGTCCGGGAGGGTGAAAAGCCGGAAGGCCGCTTCCATCCGGTCAGCCCTGGCTGCCCTCCTGCACGAATCGCCGCAGCACCGTGTGCAGTACTCCCCCGTGGCGATAGTACTCCACATCTACCGGCGTATCGAGACGGACGATGGCCTGGAACTCGTCCTGGCTGCCGTCGG
>DATHUZ010000567.1:0-12524 GCA_035461725.1 Anaerolineae bacterium | reverse complement strand
ACGCCACGCGTCGCTGTCGGGCGCGTAGACATGGCCAACTGTGTCCAGTCCACTCCAGTAGGCGGTCAAGAGGGCGCGCTTGCCGCGCGTATCTGCCAGCAGCGCCCGCAGCTCTGTCCAAAAGTCGCTGGCGTGGAGGTGAGTGCGCACCGCCTTGACGCCACGGTAGAGCATTTTGCTAAAGCCAGAGTCACGGAAATAGGCGGAATAGAGGGCTCGCGTCTCGATTCTCTGCTTCTGCAGCTCCTGAGCCATGGCCGGCACCGGCACCATTGTCTCGGGGTCGATGCCCCACTCTACCAGGGAGCCAGAGCGCCCGCCCCACACAGGCCGCAGTTGGATCGCGTTCGCGGCGATCCCGAGCTCGCGCAGATAGATCTCGTACGCCAGCCAGGCATGTTCCGCAGGGGGCCGGCCCGTGCTGAGCGTGACGAGGGCAGCGTCGGTGGTGGAGGGGAACACCGACGTGAGAGGCACAAGGGTGCCCCCCCTGGCCAGGCGTGCGAACGCGTCGTCCTCTCCCGCAGCCCACATCTTTTGCAGAAGACGATAGCCGAGCGCGTCGAGGATGACGAGGAGGACGCGCCGCAGGCCATCGCGCCAACCGGACCAGATGGCGTCGGGCAGCGGGGGAAGCGAGCCGGGCAGCACGGCCGCGGGGTCGTCGCCGGTGAGGAGGGCCGCCATCGTGGCCGGCAGGTTGGCGATGGAGAGGCCATCGTAGTGGGGCATGACCCAGCCTTCGTCTGCCGGCAAGAGATCGGGCAGTGGGTGAGCGAGAATGGTTCGTTCTACGTCGTCCGACGTCATCGACGGTCTCCTCCCCGAGCAAGCTCGGGACTCGAGAGGTGGTTGACGAAAAGGGCCGGGCACGAGCCCGGCCCTTTTGGTCAGATAAGAGAAACGGCTAGTCTTCCGCGCGCGTGGCTTTCAGTGCCGAGTGCGCCGCCGCGAGGCGGGCAATCGGGACGCGGAAGGGAGAGCACGATACATAGTTCAGGCCGGATTCATGGCAGAACTCGATGGAGCTCGGCTCACCGCCATGCTCGCCACACACGCCTACCTCCAGCTCGGGCCGGGTCTGCCGTCCCTTGACGACAGCCATCTTGAGCAGCGCGCCCACGCCGTCCCGGTCGAGGATCTGGAACGGGTTGGCCGGCAGGATGCCATGCTCGACGTAGTGGAGGAGGAAACCACGCTCCGCGTCGTCGCGACTGTAGCCATAGGTCATCTGCGTCAGGTCGTTGGTGCCAAAGCTAAAGAACTGGGCGTACCTGGCGATCTCGTCGGCGGTGATCGCGGCGCGCGGGATCTCGATCATGGTGCCAAACTTGTAGTCGATCTGGCAGTTCTTCTCGCGCATGACAGCCTCGGCGACGGGCACGAGCAGGTTGTTGGCCACTTCGAGCTCGTTGTAGTGGCCCGTGAGTGGGATCATGATCTCGGGATGGACGTCGATCCCCTTGGCGGCCTGGTTGCACGCCGCCTCGAAAATGGCGCGCACCTGCATCTGGGTGATCTCGGGCATGGTGATGCCGAGGCGGATGCCGCGCAGGCCCATCATCGGGTTGGCTTCTTCAAGGTCCTCGACCGCGGCCAGCAGGCGTTCCTTCTCTTCCAGCTCGGGACGCACCCTGGCCAGCTTTTTCTTCTTGTCGTTCTTTTCGAGCCGCTCGGCCTTTATCCTCAGCTCGGTCACCTCGACGAGCAGGTCGTCCTTGCTCGGCAGGAACTCGTGCAGCGGTGGGTCGATGAGGCGGATGATGACCGGCAGGCCATCCATGGCATCAAAAATGCCCTCAAAATCGGCGCGCTGGTAGGGCAGCAGCTTGTCGAGGTGCTGCTTGCGCTCGTCCGGGGTCGCAGACAGGATCATGGCCTGCACGATGGGCAGGCGCTCCTGCTCAAAGAACATGTGCTCGGTGCGGCAGAGGCCGATGCCCTTGGCGCCGAACTGGCGGGCGCGGCGCGCGTCGGCGGGATAGTCGGCGTTGGCCCACACCTGCAGGCCGCGGGTGGGAAAGCCCTTGTAGTCGGCAGGCCACTCACGCACACCCTCGCGGGCGGCCATTTCGTCGGCCCACTCGAGCAGGGTGACCAGGTCGGTCTGCTCCTCGAAATTGGGCGTCTCGGTCGGGATCTGCCCGGCGAACACCTCACCGGCGGTGCCATCGATCGACAGCCAGTCGCCCTCGTTGACGACCTTGCCGTCGACAGTGAAGCGGCGCCTCTCCAGGTCGATCTGGATCGCCTCGGAGCCGACGACGGCCGGGGTGCCGAACTGGCGGGCGACGACGGCGGCGTGGCTGGTGGCCCCACCACGGCTGGTCAGGATGCCGCGTGAGGCGATCATGCCGTGCACATCGTCGGGCTTGGTTTCGGGGCGGACCATGATCACGTCCTTGCCTGCCTGCCCCCACTCTTCGGCCGTGTCGGCGTCAAAGGCGGCCATGCCGACCGCGGCGCCAGGCGAGGCGTTGACACCCCTGCCGAGAAAGCTGCCTTCGGCACGTGCCTGTTCAAGCGCCTGCAGGGTGAACTGCGGGTGGAGCAGCGTGTCGACGTGCTCGGGCAGCACGCGGCGCATCGCCTCTTCCTTCGTGATCAGTCCCTCGTTGGCCATGTCGACTGCCACCTTGACGGCGGCCCTGGCCGTGCGCTTGCCCGAACGGGTTTGGAGCATCCACAGCTTGCCGCGCTCCACGGTGAACTCGACGTCCTGCATGTCGCGGTAGTGCCTCTCGAGGCGGTCGGTGATCTCGGTAAATTCTTGATAAGCCTCGGGCATTTCCTGCTGGAGATCGGTGATCGGCTTGGTGTTGCGAATGCCGGCGACGACGTCCTCCCCCTGGGCGTTGAGCAGATAGTCACCGTACAGCTTGTCCTCGCCGGTCGCCGGGTTGCGGGTAAAGGCGACGCCGGTGCCCGAGTCCCAGCCCATGTTGCCAAACACCATGGTCACGATGTTGACGCCCGTACCGAGGTCGTCAGGGATCCGCTCGCGGCGGCGGTAGGCGATGGCCGGCTTGCCGTTCCACGAGCGAAACACCGCTTCGGTCGCCATCTTGAGCTGCTCGTGTGGGTCCTGAGGAAAGTCGATCTCCTTGTGCTCGCGGATGATGCGCTTGAAATCATCGGTAAGCGCCTTCCAATCCTCCGCGCCGAGCTCGGTATCGTCCTTGACGCCCGTTATCTCCTTGCGAGCCTCGATGGCATGCTCGAAGGCTTCGTCAGGCACGCCCAGCACGACGGAGCCGAACATCTGCACCAGACGCCGGTACGAGTTGTATACGAAGGTGGGATTCTCGGTGAGCCGGACCATGCCTTCCGCCGTCTCGTCGTTCATGCCAATGTTGAGGACGGTGTCCATCATGCCGGGCATGGAGAACTTGGCACCCGACCGGCACGACACGAGGAGAGGGTTCTCCGCATCGCCGAACTTTTTCCCGGTGGCCTGTTCGACCGCCTCCAGCGCCGCGAGCTCTTGCTCCCACATGCCCGCTGGGAACTCGCCGCCCGCTTCGAGGTAGGCGTTGCAGGCCTCGGTGGTGACGGTAAAGCCGGGGGGCACCGGCATGCCGATCCGCGTCATCTCGGCCAGGTTGGCACCCTTGCCGCCCAACAGGCCGCGCACACCCTCCCAATCGCCGGCATACTCTTCTGCCTGTTCCACCTCGTGGAAGAGGTAGATCCATTTTTTTGCCATGACTTCAGGACCTCCTTGGTTATCGTAGTCGTCGCAAAGACGATCGTGGTTAATAACGCTGCGGTGTCAGACCATGCTGATGCCGGGCGGCATTATAATGGGGATTGAGGGTTTTGGCAAGCAGGGGGGCGCGCAAGGCGGGCCCGGGGGGTATCGGGGAGCCGGGAGCGGGGAGCGGGTGCCAGGTAAGACCTGGTGCCCAATACCCGATACCCGATACCTGATCCCCACCTATGTGTCGCGCAGGCGCGGCTCCAGGATGCGCTCGAGGGCAAAACCGAGGAGGGCAAAGGCAAAGCCGGTGAGCAGCAGGAGGCCGATCGGCTCGAGCACCCAGTAGTAGTGACCGGCAAAGGCGCCATTGGTCAGGCCTTCGTAGATCACCTTGCCCCAGGTGGGTAGGTAGGGATCGCTGACACCAAGGATGGCGAGCGTGGCCTCCAAGAAGACGAAAGCGGGCACGAGCATGACGAGCTGGGGGACGAGGATCGGCAGGATACGCGGCACGAGGTAGCGGACGACGATGCGCGTATTGCCGGCACCATAGGCACGTGCGGCGTCGATGTAGGGCGCCTCGCGCACCTGCATAAAGGCGGCGCGGTAGCTCTTGAGCGCTGTGCCAAAGATACTAAGCAACACGGCAACGCCGAGGATCAGCCACACGCTCTTGTCATAGAGAAAATAGACCATGATGCAGATGGGAAGCAGGGGCAGGATGATATTGATCTCGGTGATGCGCTGGATCAGGCTGTCAACCCACCCGCCGTACCAGGCGCCGGCGGCGGCGATGAACATCGTCAGGAACGAGGTGGTGACCGCCCCGAGGAGGCCCATGGCCAGGGCGATGGGCATGCCCCACAGCAGGGGCACGATCAGGTCGCGGCGCATGTGGTCGGTGCCGGCCAGGCCGTGGACGCGCCCGAGGAGCACGAACCTGGCGTCGACGTCAGAGCCTGGCTCAAAGACAAAGGCCGTGACACGCATCTCGTAACGGCCCGGCAGTGTCGCGTCGGGCGACGCCGGGTCGGCGAACAAGCCGATAGTGGGCGACAGGCCGTCGAGGCGGCGCTGGAGGCGCTCGTCCTGGGAAAAGTGGTGCTCGTACTCGGACGAGAGCTGCCAGGTGGCTGCCTCGATCTCGCGCCCGTCTGGCATCAGCCAGGTGACGGCGACGTGGGGCTTTTTTCTTTCGTATTGTGCCTCGAGGTAGAGGACCAACTCGCGCGGAAACGCATTGTAGTGATATTCAAACGGAAAAGAGATGGTGATCCGGGTCATCTCGTCGGACACGACCTCGACCTGCTTGCCCACGTCGGGGTCACGACTGTCGAGAAAGACACTCGGAGGCAGATCGTGGGCGCGAAAGAGATTGACCCACACAGGCTGAGCATAGGCAGGGCTCTGGTACCATACCTTGGCACCGCCGCGCCACACGTCGATCACCTCCTGGTAGGGGATGACGAGCATGGTAGTGACGGCGCTCGCCACCAGGGCGACAATGATCGCCAGCCCAAAGAAAGCGGAGGGATAACGCACGATCTCTTGCAGTGCCGGCTTTAGGTGCGTCTGGATCCACGAGACACGTACCCGGCGAAGGGGGACGGTGGCCGGCGAGGGCGGCGCCGCCGCGCGCAGCGGGGCATCTGCCCCACCGGGCCTGGTGGGGTGAACGGCCGCGGACCGAGGGTGCCGCATCGCTGCGAGCCAGGCGCGGAATCGACGCCGGTGCGAGCCAGATCGGGCCCTCATCTCCTGCCGGCGCGATCCATTGGCCAAACGGACGCGAGGATCGACGAGGGAGTAGACGACGTCGAGGAGAAAGACGGTGATCGCCAGGATGTAGGCAAAGATGACGACCAGGCTGACGGCCGTCTCCGGGCTGTAGCTTCGCATGCGCAGCGAGTTGACGTAGAGTGAGCCAATCCCGGGCCACGTAAAAAAGTATTCGAGGACGATGGCGCTCTGCCAGAACCCGAGCACGAGCAGCGTAAAGCTCGTGATCAGGTAGGGCAGGGCAGGCCGCAGCACATCGCGGCGCTCGATGGTGCGCGGCGACAGGCCCATGGCCGTGGCCATCACCACGTGGTCCTCTTCGGAATGGAGCACAAAATAGGCACGCCAGGCATAGACGGCCTGGAAAAAGATGCTGAGCAAAATGGCCATCACCGGCAGGATCATGTGCTTGAGGAGGACCAGGATGGAGCCGAGCTTGGTCGCCGGGGGAAAGTTGCCCTGAATGCCGCTGAAGGGCAAGAGGTGGAGCTCGACGGAAAAGACCATGATCAGCAGGATGCCGTGGGCCCAGCTTGGGATCGACGAGATGGGCGACAGCGCGGTCACGAGACGATCGAGAAAGGTGCCATAATGCCTGGAGAGAAAGAGGGAGAGGCCGATGCCCGTGAAAAAGAGGATGAGGCTCGCGGTGCCGAACAGGAGGAGCGTGTTCGGCAGGGCCTCTACGATGCGCGGGTTGCTCCATTCGAAGCGCAGGGCAGTGTACGTCCAGCGCACGGTGCGCGACAGGAAGGGCTGGTTGAGGCCGGCGGATTCGATCATCTGTTCACGAAGCTGCGCGTAATCGACCTCTGGCGTGCCGGGCGGCGCGTTCGCGGCGGCGAGCGCCATGCCCTGCAGCGCACCCTCGATCCTATCGCGGACGATGTCATCGATAAAGCCTCCGAGATTGGCGACCCAGACGGCGATAAAGACGCCGATGACGAGGGTCACAAGCAGGGTGAGCGCGCGGACGAGGGTATAGCGCAGCACCTGGAAAGGTGTGCTCGCGACCAACCGCCGCCGGAGCCCGGGGCTGCCGGGGGGAGCGTCGGGGCCGCCTCGCGCGACGAGCCGATTGATGTGCTGGCTGATGGTCACGTTCGCCATTCTTCTCCCCTGGTACGCCTGCGTATGCTGTCCATTTCTCGGTCCCGGCACTGCACGCGTCCACAGGATCGAGCCAAGCTGGGCGGTTGTGTCAAGTCAATAGACTAACGTCGCCGCGCCTCTTTCTGTTCAGGATTCCTCCAGCACAGATTCGAGGACCTGGTGGGTGCGCCGATCGAGGAGGCGCACCGTGGGGTTGAGGGTGAGGAGATAGAGGCCGAGGGCAAAAAAGAGCGCCAGCGGCAGGGTGACGATCTGCGCCGCGGGCGAAAAGACGATGGGCAGCATGAACAGGCCGGCAGGGATCGGCAGCGACACGATCCACGCGATCATCGAGCCGAGGTTGCCCTGGTTCGACCCGGTGAGCTGGGCCGACGCGCGGTAGGGGGTGAGGATCGAAGCCAGGTTGTAGAACGGCGCCGAGGCATAGTGCAGGCAGAAAGCAAAGAGAAGGCCCCACGGGACGATCAGCCAGGTGCCCATCAAGAGGGCGACGATGGCGAGCACCACGAGCGTCTGCGCCAGGGCAAAGAGGAGCGTCACCACGTTGGCCGACAGAAAGACGTAGCGATGGTCGACGGGCGACACCATCAAGGTGGCCAGGCCCTCGCGGTCGACGGCGCCGAAATAGTCGGCGGTGAGGTTGGAGGTGCCGGCATTGGCCGCGATCACGACAAGGCCGGCAATCAGGAAGGGCATCAGATCGTGGATGCGGCTGTCGGGGGCGGCCAGGTTGGACATCTGCCAGAGCCCCACGCCAAAGGCGACGATGACGATCGGGGTAGCAACGAGCGCACGCAGGGTGACCGGGTTACGGCGCAGGTAGGCCCAGTCCTTGTCAAAGAGCGCCCAGAAGGCAGCGGGCCCGGGACGGTGCCAATCGCGGCGGCGCGCACGAACGCGCTCGGCGCCGATGCGCAGGGCCGTGCCCTGCATCATGCGGCGGATCACGGTGGCGTGAACCCAGGCCATGGCGGCGACGGCGGCATAGGAGAGGGCAAGGAAGGCGATGGCCTCGACCCAGCGCCCCGCGACGGAGAGGGCCATGCCCGCCGTGGCCCAGCCGGGGGGAAGCCAGAGGAGAAAGCGCGACAGGCGCAGGTGGGTGAGGATCAGGTTTGCGCTCTCTTCAAAGCCCAGGCCGGCGAGGGGTGGCAGGTCGGTGGCAAAGGCGCGCAGGGTGGCCTCAAAGCGCCCCGGCTCGGCGGTGAGGAACTGGATGTAATAGTTGCCAAAGAGGAGCAGGAAAAAGGGCAGGCTGAGCAGAAAGATGAGCAGACCGCGCAGGCGACGGTCGCCGGCGACGAGGTCGAGCAGGTCCTCCATCAGTCGCCCGCTGAGGACGAGGATGGCAAAGGTGGGCACCGCGCCGAGAAAGATGATGGGCAGCAGCAGCGGGCGCTGCCACACCAGCCCGCCGACCTCGCCGGCGAGCATGGGCAGGCTCCAGAGGCCGGCCATGGTCAAGAGCGACACGAGGGTGCTGCCCACGACCAGGCTCTTTAGCCGGACGGGGTGGGGAAAGAGGCGCGACATCTCGAACCGCTCCATGAACTGGGCGCTGTAGGACGCCGGCATCAGCAGCCAGAAGAAGAGCATGGCCGTGTTGACGATCAAGATCAGCTCGAACGCCGCCTCTGCCGACAGGTTGGCGACGACGATGCCGAGAAAGATGCCCATGCCGACGAAAAAGGGCAGGGTGGTGACGAACAGGAAGAGCATGAGCACCAGCCGGCCAAGGCGGGCGAGCAGGGCCAGGCGCCGGGCGCGGAACATCGACAACGTGAGCTTCCACTGAAGCCAGAGGATGGTCTTGACGTCGGCGAGCATGATCGCCTCCTTATTCGACGCCCGGATCGCGGGTGGTGAGCCATTCGAGCAGCTCGGGCTCGTGCTGCTCGTGGGGCTGGACGGTGCGCAAAAAGACGTCTTCGAGCGGTGCCGACTGGGACAGGCCGGCGCGGGCGCGCAGCTCGGGGATGCTGCCCGAGGCGACGAGGTGGCCCTTGTTCAGGATGCCGACCTGGTCGCAAAAGCGCTCGGCGAGCTCCATGACGTGGGTGGAGAAAAAGACGGTGGTGCCACGCCGGTCGACGGTGTCGCGCAGGATCTGCTTGATGGCGCGCGTGGAGATGGGGTCGACGCTTTCGAACGGCTCGTCGAGAAAGAGGACCTCGGGCGCGTGGATGAGGGCGGCGGCCATGGCAGTCTTTTTGCGCATGCCGGCGGAATAGTCGAGGATCATTTTGTTGGCCGCGTCGTCGAGCTCGAGCAGGCTGAGCAGGGGCGGGATGCGGCGGTCGATCTCGCCGCGGTCGAGGCCGTGCAGGCGGGCGACGAGCTCGATGTGTTCGGGGGCGGTGAGGCGCTCGTAGAGGCTGAGGCCCTCGGGCACCACGCCGATGCGCTGCTTGACCTGGACCGGCTGATCGAGCACGGAAAAGCCGGCGACGGCCGCGGTGCCGGACGTGGGACGGAGCAGGCCGACGAGCATGTTGATGGTGGTGGACTTGCCGGCGCCGTTGGGGCCGAGAAAGCCATAGATGATGCCGCGCGGGACGCACAGGTCGAGGTGGTCGACGGCGACGACGCCGGTGCGCCTGTCGCCAAAGTGGCGCGTCAGCTCGTGTGTCTCGATGGCCCAGTTGTTTTGGTGCATCACATTGCCTCCTGCATCTGTTGACAGCCGGGGCCTATTCTACCACGGGGCGGCGGGGTGGGCAAGACGGGAGGCTGACGGGAAGGTGACAAAGGCGGAGCCGGCGGACGAAAAGTGTACAACTCCATTTGCCTGCCTCCGCAACAGATTCCTGTATGGCGTTTCATCTCCACGGTCGATTACACACCGAAGCGATCGTTTTGTCGACGCTGCGGGTCGCCGTATGCTTTTCGGCGTCGCGGTCCACCGCCGCCCTCGAGAGATCAGTGGGAACCATGCAACTATGCAGTCCTTCGCAGGCGCCGTGTCGCGCGGCCTCGCTCGACCCGCCAGCGACGCCGAAACCGTCGAAAGCGGTGCAAAAAGGCACTGAAACTGCAGCCGGCCTGCATTGTCGTCATGGTTGCGACGGTTGCAAGGTTGCATGGTTGCAAGGTTGCCCTGGTTGCCACTGATCAGCGCCCTGCCGACCATCGCCCACGCGGGGTAACGATATACCCCGCTCCACTGGCTTGACCTGCTGGGCCGCCCATTGTATAATGCTCGCACCGACTCGAGCGAAAGGGAACGCCGATGCCGCCACTGCTGCCGGTCTCGATCGCGTGGGTGGGCGGGCTGGTAATCGCCCACCATTGGCTGGCGCCCCTCGGCATCGACCCCCTGACGATCCTCTGCCTGTGCTTGATCCCCCTCGGCGGCGGGCTGCTCCACTGTCACGAACGCCCCACGCGCCTGGCGGCCGCGTGCGCGCTGGCGCTGCTGCTGGGCGCGCTGCGCTACCAATCGGCACTGCCTGATCTGATTGACCCGGCATTCGTTGCCTACCACAACGACGGCGGGTGGACGACCGTCGAGGGCGTCGTGGCACAATACCCCGACGCCCGTGACGACGTAACCTACCTCGTCCTGGAGGTGGACCGCATAGAGAGCACGGGGGCGCAGTCCAGCGTGCACGGGAGGGTGCTGGTGCGGGCGGCGCGGCTGCCGGGATACCGGTACGGGGACAGGCTGCGCGTCTCGGGCATGCTGGAAACGCCGCCGGTGAGGGACGAGATTGACTACCGGGCACACCTGGAGCGGAAGGGCATCTACAGCTACTTTTACGAGGCCCGGATCGAAAAAATAGGCGAGCGAGAGGGCAGCCCGCTGCTGACGGCGATCTATGGCTTCAAGGAGCGTGCGGCGGAGGGCCTCGCGCGGCTGGTGCCTGACCCCGAGGCGGCGCTGATGCAGGGCATCGTGCTCGGCATCCAGGGGGGGATTCCCCCGGCGCTGTACGACGAGTTTAACGCGACGGGGACGAGCCACGTCATCGTGATCTCCGGGTCAAATATTGCCATCGTAGCCGCCCTTTTCGCCTCCCTCTTTGGCGCGCTGCTCGGCAAGCGACGGGCCTATTGGCTGACGATGGCCGGCATTGTTCTTTATGTCGTGCTGGTCGGCGGGGACGCGGCGGTGGCGCGGGCGGGGGTAATGGGCGGGCTGTACGTGACGGCGCGGCGCACGGGCCGGCGCACCATGGCCTATGTGTCGTTGGGCGCGGCGGCGGTGGCCTTGACGGCGATCACACCCCTGGCGCTGTGGGACCCGGGCTTTCAGCTCAGCTTTGCCGCGACACTGAGCCTGTGCCTCTTTACACCCTCGTTGGAAGGGCGGCTGAGGGGGGCGCTGGAGCGGTGGCTGGACCCGGAGCGGGGGCAGCAGGTGGCGCGGCTGGCCGGCGAGGCGCTGGTGGCGACGACGGCGGCGCAGGTACTGGTGCTGCCCCTGGTGGCGTACCACTTTCACCGGCTGTCGGTGGTCTCGCCGCTGGCGAACCTGCTGATCGTGCCGGCGCAGCCACCGGTGATGACGGTGGGGGCGGCGGCGGCGCTGCTGGCGGCGGTGCCGGGGCTGGAGCCTGCCGCCCGGGCCGTAGCGTGGGTGGCGTGGCTCTGCCTGGCGTACACGGTGGGGGTGGTGCGCGCGCTGGCCGCCTGGCCCGCGGCGTCGGTGGTGCTGCCCGCGTTCGACGGCCGTTGGCTGATCGCCTACTATGGCCTGGTGGCCGCCGGGGTGTGGGGCTGGCCGCGGCTGCGCGGGGCGCGGGGCGCGGTGCCGGCGGCAGGGACGCTGCCGCGGCCGGTGCAGAACACGCTGCTCGGCCTGGCCTTTGCCGGGGCCGTACTGGCCTGGATCGCGGTGCTGCAGATGCCGGACGGCAAGCTGCACGTGGCGTTCCTGGACGTGGGGCAGGGCGACGCGATCTTGATCACAGCGCCGGACGGGCGGCAGGTGCTGGTGGACGGTGGGCCGGGCCCGGCGGTGCTGACGACGGCGCTGGGACGCGAGATGCCCTTCTGGGACAGGAGCCTCGACCTGGTGGTGCTGACGCACCCGGACGACGACCACATCACGGGGCTGGTGGAGGTGCTGGCGCGCTACCGGGTGGACGGGTGGGTGGACAACGGCCGGCCGGCGGCCGACGCCCTGCAGGCGGAGTGCGAGGCGCGGCTGGCAACGGCGGGGGTGCCGCGCGCGGTGGTGGCGGCCGGCGACCGGATCGACCTCGGGGACGGGCTCGTCATCGACGTGCTGGGGCCGCCGGCGGGTGGGCTGGGCGGGGGCAAGGACGCCGACAACGAGCACTCGGTGGTGCTGCGGGTGTCGTGGGGGGCGGCGAGCTTTTTGCTGGCGGGGGACGCCGGCGCGCTGGCAGAGGCGGCGCTGGTGAGGTCGGGACAGCCGCTGGGGGCGACGGTGCTAAAGGTGGCGCACCATGGGAGTGGGGGGTCGACGTCGGAGGCGTTCCTGGAGGCGGTGGGGCCGGCCTGGTGGGCGATATCGGTGGGCAAAGACAACACGTTCGGGCACCCGAGCGCCGAGGTGATCGAGAGGCTGAACGCACGCGGCGTCACCGCGCTCCGCACCGACGAGCTGGGGACGGTAGAGTTTGTGACGGATGGGGAGAGGGTGGAGATTCGATACTAGAGAGTAGCAGGGGGAGTTTTTGAGTTAGGATGAAAATAAGTAGCGCTCGCGCTGGACCACAGTCCAGCGCACCGCCAAAGAGCCGCGGACTGTGGTCCGCGGCGAGCATTCACGGGGGGCAGGGGTTATTTGCGAGGTCATGGGTGGGAGACTGAGGTTTGCGTTCGTGACTTGTGGGCAGCGGGTAGCTATGGTATAATTCGGTCCGCGAAAGCGCTCCGGGTTGCACAGATGGCCGGGGCAGAGCCAGGACGATGCGGACGGCCGCTTTCGCGGGGCAGCAGCCACTCTATCACCACAGGCCGT
>DATHUZ010000566.1:0-4781 GCA_035461725.1 Anaerolineae bacterium | reverse complement strand
ACCCCGCCGGCAACGAGCACGTGGCCGACCTGCCGTGGCGCCTGACGTCGTGGGCACTCGACGATCCGGGCAATGTCGCGCTGTGGGAGGACGCGCAGGGGCAACTGCTCGGCTGGGCCGTGATGCAACTGCCTTTCTGGACCATCGACTATGCCCTGCACCCTGGCGCCGGCCCCGATCTGCACCCCGCACTACTCGCCTGGGCCGATGCCCGCGCCCGCGCGCTGCTGCGTACCGAGCACGCACGCCCCGCCTGGTTCGTCCACCTCTTTGCGCACCACGCCGAGCGGCGCCGCGACCTGGAGCAGGCCGGCTTTGCCGGCCAGGCGGACGTAGGCGACGACTCGTGGTCGAAAGTGCTGATGCGCCGCTCTGCCTCCGATACCGTGCCCGATTGCCCCGTGCCGCCGGGCTACACCATTCGCCCGCTGGCCGGCCGGGATGAGGTCGACGCCTACGTGGCGCTGCACCGCACCGTCTTTGGCAGTCCGAGCATGACGTCTGGCTGGCGGACGCGCACGCTCAGCCGCCCCGAATACGTCCCCGACCTCGACCTCGTCGCCGTGGCGCCCGATGGCAGCCTGGCCGCTTTCTGCGTCGCCTGGCTCGACACAAGAAGCGACAGGGAAGTGAGCGGGCAGATCGAGCCACTCGGCGTCCACGACGCGCACCGCCACCGGGGCTTGGGGCGTGCCATCCTGTACGAAGCGCTGCGCCGCCTCCACCGCCACGGTGCGCAGCAGGTGTACGTGGAAACAGACAACTATCGCGACGGCGCGCTCGCGGCGTATACCTCTGCCGGCTTTTCTCTTCTCCACGACGTATGCGTCTATCGCAAGGATTATGGCGCGTAACGCCATCCTGCACCCCCGCGCGTACGCAGAGCGCCCCACCATACGCACCAGGTCCTCGTCTCGCGCCGGGCGCGTGTGGTGGGGCGGCGCTCTTTATGCTGTCGCCGGCTGCGACCGCGGCACTCGTGCCAGCACGTAGGCGATCAGCGCGACCAGGTTGCCGAGCAAGACGAACATGGCCCACACCGTCGCCCGCTCGCCACGCTCCGTGGCATCGAGCCACACCCATGCGGGCAGCGACAGCCAGTAGATTCCCATCGCACCAAACCCGGCGAGGACCGAGGCGGCAAAGGCGAGCGACGGCAGTCCGGTGCCCACGCTGGCGTCGTACGTCACGCCCACTAGCCCGGTGAGCGAGCCATCCGGGGCGCGTACCGTGCGAACCAGGTGGCGGAAAACGTCGTTGTGCTCGCCCTCCGCCTGCATGGCCGACGCGGCAAGCAGGGCGAGACGCTGCTCCGCGTCGAGGGTTTCGGGCGGCAGTGCGCCCAGCACGCGCATCATTTCGTCCGTCGCCATCGACTCGACGGGGCGCGGCTCGCGCGCAGCCAGGTTGCCACGCAGGATCGTGCCGTCGGCAGCCAACACCCACACGTACGCTACGTACGCTTCCGCTTCCGCCTCGGCGGCGGCGCGCATGAAGGCGGGATCGCCCACAGACAGTGGGTGGAGCGCCTGCAAGCGTGCGGCGACAGCCTCGGCTCCCGGACGTGTGGCGCCCGTGTCCTCGATCATGTCCGCGCGCAGCAGCGCCGACGAGGCGATCGACACGAGGGCAATCGCTACGCTGACCACGGCGACAACCGGCAGGACCGTCTTAATGTTTCTCTTCACGTTGCCTCCTGACGATGATGATGGTGCCCGACACCGGCACCAGGATGAGATTGAGCGCCAGCACGACCGACAGGAGATGCAGTGCCGGGTTGCCGCCCGGCAGCGACACCTGCCCGCTCGCGGCGAGCAGCAGTAGCCCGGCCAGCGCGCAGGTCAGCAGGCCGCCGAGCAGTGCGATCACCGTATCGGGAAAGGAGACCGCCGTCCGCCGCGCGCGTACCTCGGCGCACACACGCGCCAGCGCCTGCCGCCTCGCTTCCGGTCGCAGGCGTGCTCCTGCGCCGAGTGCGCTCTCGATCAGGCGTCTCACATTTTCCTCGACATAAGGCGGATCGCGGTGGTCCGTCATCTCATCTCCTCCCACTGCGCCAGTGCCCGGCGCAGCGCTTCTCTGGCGCGCGACAGAAGCGACTCGGTGGCCTTGTAGCTCCGGCCCAGTCGGCGCGCCACCTCGTCCACGTCCTGGCCGTCAATATAGCGCGCCAGCAGCGCCGTGCGATAGTCGTCGTTGAGCGTGCCCAGCGCCTCGACGACGGCGGCACGCGTGCCGCGCGCTGCCACCACCTCGTCGGGCAGCGGATCCGACGCCATTAGTGCGGCGACGCGTGCCGCCGGCATGTCGGCAAAGGGCGTCTCCGGCCGCCGTCCCCGCCGCCGATGGTGGTCGGCGATTTTGAAGCGTGCGATGCTGCACAGCCACGTAAAGAGGCGAGACTGGCCTCTGTAGGCGTGGATGCCGCGCACGCCCGCCAGCAGCGTCTCTTGCCACATGTCCTCCGCGTCGGTGCGCGATCCGCCCAGGTGGTGGTGGACAAAGGCGAACAGGAGCGCGGCGTAGCGCTCGTAAAAGAGGGCGCACGCCGCCTCGTCGCCTGTGGCCACGCGCCGCGCCAGGGCCAGGTCATCCGCGTGTTCTGCGTTCATCGACGGGTCACTCGTGTCCGGCGCTCCTCTCTGTCCCATATGTCGCGCCAGGCGGTGAAATCCTTCGGTTTTCCGCCAGGGGGCTGGCGGCCGGGGGGGGTGATCACAAATGGTCGGGGAGCGGGCACTATCTCACGCCGGCGTTTCCCCCTGGTCAATCTCGAACACGCGGTCGAGCATAGAGAGCCGGAACGCCATGCGCGTTCGCTCGTTCACCCCCACGAGGCTCAAGGATCCGCCCGCCTCTCTGGCCGTCTTGAGGCCCGATACGAGGGCCGCAAGGCCCGAGCTGTCGATAAACGACACTTGGGACAGGTCGACGATGATGCGCCTGTGGCCCCCGGCGACCGCGTTCTTGAGTCGCGCCTTGAGCTCCGGTGCGGTGACGGCATCGAGCTGGCCTGTGACGGCCACCACACGCCCCGTGCCTGCCGCCTCTGTTTCCTGAATCTTGAATTCCACGTTGCACCTCAATGGTATGATCTCGAGAACCTGCGGGCTGTAGGGCGGATTGGCAATCCGCCCCCCATCCAATCCGCCCCCCATCCATGCCCGACTTTTCGGGCGCTCACGCGCGAGGCCCCGGGTGAGGTCGTCACGGCAGCGCCGGCCGCCCCGTGGTGAGCCACGAATACGCGCCGTACAGCAGCACGACGGCCACGAGCACGAGCAGGGTCGACACGATGGCGCCGGCGAGTGTGCGCCACGGCCCCTGGCGCTCGGCATCGTTTGCCAGCAGCGCTGCCACTGTCGGAACGATGGCGTTGAACCCGTACCAGGGCACATAGTCGATCCCGCTCCACCCGATCGCGATCTCGCCCAGCCAGGTGACGACGATGCCTGTGAGGAACATGGCGGCCAGCTTGGTCCTGCCAAACAGGATCGCCTGCTTCATGAGCACCTGGGTGACGATCAGATAGGTGAGGGTCGTGCACAGCAGCACAAAGCCCAGGTCGGCCGGCTTGTTGGCGAACAGCGCCAGATAGGCTCCCGTGACAAAGCCGCCTGTGCGCAGCGAATCGGTGACGAGCGCCCGGTGAAAGAGGCCGCGCCTGTGCAGGACGATGCTCGCCAGCACGCTGACGACGACGCCGACGAGCAGCCACGTCTCGGGGTACGCGAGAGGTTCTGCCGCTGATGGTGGTAGTAGCCCGATTGCACCTGTGGGCAGGCCCCAGATGTCGCGCAAGGCGCCGACGAGCGTGATCAGCCCGAACACGACAAGAGCACTACCTGCAGCGGCAACCAGCGTCGTGCGCACTCCCTGGCGGCCCATGTCGTGCGCCACGATCCCTGGCAGCAAAAAGCCGACACTGTACAAAAGCGCCAGCCCCCCTTCAGCCGGGGCCAGGGCAAAGAGTGCCGCCAACCAGGCGCCCTGAAAGATGAGCGCGACGAGGATCTCGGTCTCGAACAGCCTGCGCCCCCACAGCATCCAGCGCGGGCGGAGGCGCTTTTGCACGAGCCAGTAGATGGCCACGGCGATGACCAAAGTCGCAGCGATGTGCGTGGGGCGCGTGACAAAGAGGGCGAGATAGCCCGGCACAATGATGCCGCCGGTGGTCACGCCATACTGCTCGTAAAAGAGCATGCTGATCACGACACCAAATGCCAGGGCGAGTCTCACCAGCTCGGCGTCGAAAATGTACTCGTGCATCGATCTCAGCCTGGCGCTCTCTGCTTGAGCAGGTGGCTGATGAGGTACCGCCGGCGCTGGACGATCTCGGGCACGTGGCCCAGGTCTGCCACCAGCGGGCTCGCCTGCCGCTCCGCTTCCTTCTGATGGTGGAAAAACTCCATGAGCAGCTCAGCCTGGGGAGTGTGGATGTTCACCATGCCGATCAAGAGCGCCTGCTGGCCCGTCACCAGCCCCACGATCTGATCGAGGATCTCTTGCAGCGTCGGGTTCTTGCTGAATCCAAGGTTGAGGATCCGGCCGCGCGGGTAGCCGAGCTCGACCATGCGCTCGGTCACCTGTTCTTCGTAGGCGCCAAACGTGACATAATAGTCGAGCTTCAGGTCCTGCGCTGCGATCTCGGCGAACTTTTGGGCGCGCACGGCGCGGTCGTAGCGGTTGTTGAGGATGCCGATCGTGACGGCATCGGGACGGTGGTAGGGGCGCAGTGCCTCGATGCCGAGGATCGTGCTTTCTCTGTCATTGACGGCAAA
>DATHUZ010000565.1:0-6092 GCA_035461725.1 Anaerolineae bacterium | reverse complement strand
GCTGCTGGCGCAGGGCACGACGATCCAGTATCTGCTCGAGCGGCTGGGCCTGACAGAGCGATCGCCCCACCGGGTGGAGCGCGAGATGCGCATCGGCCGGCTCTTTGCGGCGCAGGCGGGGCTGCGCCGGCTGGAGGCACTGCACCACGAAGGGCTGCTGCCGGATGAGCTCTGGATCGGGCTGCGAGATGGCTACCGCCAGGACCAGGCGCAGGTGATGCGCGAGATGCAAGAGCTGTTCCGCGAGCACGCCGAGCTGGAGGGGGAGATGCTTTTTCAGGCGCGCCGCGAGGCCCTCAGGGCCGAGCGCGGCGCGCTATGGGATGCCCTCCGGCGCGACCTGCTGTCAGACCCGACGTACGAGGAGCTGTCGACAGAGATCGACTACCGGCTCGAGGCCCTGGAGCTGATCCACAGCGCGACGCACGAGCGGCGAGGGCGTGAGGAGGAGGCGTGAGCATCGGGCGGATCGTGTGCGCGACGCGTGGTGGAGAGGCCGGCCGCCGCACCCAGGAACGCGCCATTTCCCTGGCGAAAGAGCGAGGTGTGGCGCTCGACTTTCTATGCGTGTTCGAGCCAGACCTGGCCAACGACCTGAACAAAGAGCTGGCCGGGGCGGTGTATGCCGAGCAGCGCTGGCTGGGCCGCGCGCTGCTGGGCATTGCGCGCGCGCGGGCCAAAAAGGAGGGCGTGTATGCCGGCACGGAGGTGCGGTTCGGGCCGGTGCTGCAAACCATCGAAGCCTACCTGCGCCAGGTAGGTGCCAGCGTGCTGGTCATCGGCGCGCCACGGGTGGACTCGACGCTGGCGATGTTCAAGCCAAGCCGCATGGAAGGCTTTGCCGCGCAGGTGGAGCGGGACACAGGGGTGGAAGTGATCCTGGTTACGCCGCACGAAGAGAGGTAGGAAGTAACCGGCGACGAGCAGCGAGGGGACAGGTCCCTAATCGTCTGTCGCGCTCTCCCACTCTCTAGCCCACAGTCCAAGGACGAGCCAGAGGGCGAGGGGGCCCTGGTGAGAGGTCCAGACGTAAAAGTCGAAAAAGCTGGCGACGGACAGGCCGAGGAGCGCGGCAGTGAGCCCGGCCCACCAGTGGCTCACCGGCCTCGCGCGCGCGTGGCGCCAGAAGGCCGGCCATGGAGAGGCGATCAGGAAGAGCCAGAGCAGGCCGCCAGGGATGCCCAGCTCGGCAGCGACCAAGAGGGGGACGGCGAACACGGGCTGGTAGACGCGGTCGGGTCCCACCATGTGGGGGGCGAGGGTGTAGAGTGCGGTGGCATAGTTGCCCAGGCCGGTGCCGAGGAGAGGGCGGAGGCCGATCAGGGTGAGCGAGGCCGGGATCTGCATTCGGCGGGCAACGACCGATTCGACTTCGGTGGGCTGCGTGGTCAGCCAGAAGCGCGATTGAAGCAGGGGGCCGTTGGTGGCGACAAAGGCGACGCCGACCGCCACGAGGACGAGACCGAGAAGGGTGACGGTGGAGCGGCTGATGGCCCACGTGCGCACATGCCTGGCGCGCCACACGAGCCCGAGTGCAAAGAGGCCACCGAGGAGGGTGCCGAGCCACGCCGCGCGTGAGAAGGTGAGGAGCAGGGCTACAGAGCCGGCGCCGAGAGCGGCGAGGGCCACCAGCGCCTTCCAGCCACGCTGCGACAGATAGTAGCCGGCGACGATCAGGAGCATGGCCATCAGGCAGCCGGCGAGCAGGTTGGGATGCTGGGCCAGGCCGTAGGCGCGCAGCCAGTGCTCGGGGCCAACCTGCACGATGCTCGATCCCGACCAGTCGGCGTTGGCGCTCACCTCACCCAGGCGCTGCAGACCGAGCGTGCGGCCGAGGACGAACTGCGGCACGGCGACGACCGCCTGAACGACCATGCCGGCGGCGAGGGGCCAGGCGATGGCGCCGGGCCGCAGGGGCAGGTTGAGGAGCAGCAGGTAGAGCGCGAGGAGCAGGACGAGGCGCGACGCCTGGTAGGCGGCAGTCAGCGGGTCGACGGCGAAGGGGATGCCGAGCAGGGCCAGCGACAGGAGCCCGATCAACGGCCAGAAGAGGAACCAGGGGCCAGTGCGCATCGCGGGTGGACGGCGCACGAGGCGACTGAGGAGCCAGGCACCGAGCGCGCCCCACCAGAAGAGGTCGTTGGTGTAGAGGGTGACGTCGTGGAATTCAAAAAAGACGGGGTCGAGAGGGCGATGGAGCAGGACGCGGTGTCGCCAGAAGGGGAGGGTGATGAGCAGGGCGGCGAGCGACCAGCGGCTCATCCGTTCGAGCCAGTGCGCGATCCAGTCTCTCGGGGGAAGGTTGGACGATTCGGTGCTTGCGTGGCGGTGGGTCATCGTCAGATGTCCGTTCGCGGGCCGACGTGCAGGGTGCAGACGCACTTTTGGCACGTGGGGTCGCGGGTGACGTCGAGATGGCGCCGGAAGGTGACGGCGGGTGTGGAATTCAGGATCTGGTCGAGGGGCTGGTGGGCGAGGCGGCCGAGGGGGGCGTGAAAGAAGCAGGGGCGGACAGTGCCGTCGGGCTCGACGACGGCCGACACCCAGGGCGCATTGCAGCGGATGGGCGGAAAGGGGCCCTCGCCGTTGAGCGCGGCGGCATAGTGGCCCAGGCGGCGCAGCCGGGCGGCGCTCTCGGCCACAAAGCCGGACTCGATATCGCTGGCGTGGTGCGTGATGGTCTCTTCGATGGCGCGGTGGAATGATGGCACGTCGGCCGGGCTGAGGGCAATCGCGTCGCTGCGCTCGTCGCCGGGCCTGGCGGGCCGGTTGAAGGCGGTGGAAGAGACGTCGGCCATCAGGAAGGAGATGCCGTCGAGGCCGAGCTCGTGGGCCGCGTCGACGATACCGGGCAGGCCCGCATAGTTGCGGCGCTGGACCACGCAGCGGGCGGTGACCTTGAACCCGGGGTCGGCAGCCTTTAACGCGGCCACCCCTTCGGCCAGGCGGTCGTAGGCGTGCGGCACGCCGCGGATCGCGTCGTGCACGTCACGGCGCCCGTCGAGTGAGACGATGGCGGCATCGCACCAGGTGAGCACCGCGGCGGCGTGGCGGGCGAGCAGCAGGCCGGCGGAGAGGAGCGTGATTTTCTCGACGCCGTGGGCGCGCAGCAGGGCGCACACCGCCCACGGGTCGTGGTGGAGCAGCGGCTCGCCACCCGAGAGGACGACGTGGCGGACGCCGAGTTTGGGAAAGGCCTCCACGTGCGGGTGGAGCTGATCGATGGTCAGCTCGGGCGCGGCGCCGCCCGAGCGCCAGATGTCGCACATGACGCAGCGGCAGTTGCAGCGCCCGGTCAGCTCGAGGATCAGGACGGGCAGGGAGTAGATGCGGTGGGTGAGCTGCCCTGCCTGGCGCTTGAGGATTTCGCCGATGGACGTCACGTGGCACCTCGCCGGTTGTTTCCCCGCGGGAGCACAGCAGGTGTGGCATTTTGCGGCTTTTCCCGAGCAAGCTCGGGCCTCCGTGGGGTTGGGTGTGGCTTTTCCCGAGCAAGCTCGGGCCTCCGGCGGGCTGCGTGCGGCTGAATCATGGATCTTGTCCTTCAGAGTCCGCTGGTCTCGGGGCGGCGGTAGCCCATTAGCCTGTTCAGGAGGCGGAGCTCGATAGGGAAGCGATAGACACGGAGGTGGTAGCGCCACGCGGCGAGCGTGCGCGGGATCCAGCGGCGGACGCCGGCCAGGCGCGGGTCGGTGACCGTGGGATAGTAGGCGTTGAGCACGTGCTGAAAGTCGTGGATCTGGGCGCGCAGCGAGTCGCCGAGCCAGGGCGTCCCCGGGTTGCGGCGCTGCGAGAACTCGGCCCACTGCGGTTCGAGCCACTCGTCCAGCGTCTCGGGAAAGAGAAAGCCGTCCACAGCGGCAGGATCGAGCAGTGCCGGGTCATCCGCCGGCGGGGGCACGGGGGTGTTGAGGTAGAGGACGATCTCGGTCTCGGGGTTGACTTGCTTGACGCGGCGGATGAAGGCCATCGTCTGGTGCGCGTCGGCGGCGGGGTCGGGTGGGTTGCCGAGCACGAAGGACATTTCGGGCACGATGCCGTAATGGGCCATCTTTTGCGCGATTTCGAGCGCCCCGGCGGCGGCGGCCTGGCCCCCCTTGTTCATCCGCCGCAGCGTCTCGTCAGAGCCCGACTCGGCACCGACAAAGACCATCTTGAGGCCGCTGGCGCGCATCCGCTCCCACGTCCGCTCGTCGTAGCGCAAGAGGGTGTCGATGCGCGCCTCGCCCCACCAGTGAATGCCAAGGCCGGCGATCCGCCCGGCGAACTCGGCGGTGCGCGCTTCCGAGACGAAAAAGTTGTTGTCATAAAACTCGATCGAGTCGGCGCCCCACTCTTTCACCAGGCGATGCGTGACGGCGGCGGTGCGTTGTGCCGACTCGGCTACCCAGCGGCCGCCGGACAGGCCCACGACGGCGCAAAAGTTGCAGCGGAAGGGGCAGCCGTAGCTGGAGTGGTGGGGGAGGGTACGGCGGCCCATGAAGGTGGGGCGCGCGTAGCGCGCCACGTCGACGCGGTGGTAGGGCCATTCGGGCAGATCGTCAGGATCGGGGAGGGGGCAGACCCCGTTGGCAACGATCTCGCCGGAGCCGGGGGTGCGGTGAGCAAGCCCGGGCAGCGGCCCGGGTGCTCTCTCGGCCGGGCAAGGATGGGCGCCGTCCGTGAGCAGGGCGCGGGCCAGCGCCGCGAAGGTGTGCTCGCCGCAGCCGCGCACGACGTAATCGACGTAACCTGCGCGCAGGCAGGCGTCGTAGTGGAGCGTCGGAAAGTAGCCGCCCCACACGATGGTGAGGTGAGGGTGGGCCGCTTTGAGGCGGCGGCAGAGTGGCACGGCGGCCTCGAGCTGCGGGCCGGGCATGATGGTCACTCCGAGCAGCCGCACGTCGCGCTCGCGGATGGCTCGATCGAGGGCAGTGTAGGGATCGGCGAGCAGGTTGCCGTCGAGGATGGCATACTCCAGGTGCCCCTCCAGCATGGCGCCGAGGGCGAGCAGCGACATGGGCAGCACCGGTTTCCTGTGGGCCGAGCTGGGGGGGTTATAGAGGAGGATCATGGCTCTCCTCGCAGGCTCGCACCACGCGATAGATCGTCAGTGTCTCGGTGAGAAAGGTGTGCGTGACGGCGACGTGCACCGCCAGGCCGTTGGCGCGAAAGGCGTCGAGGAAAGAGCGCTCGTCGCCGTCGCTGGAGAGGAGGACGAGGGCGCGGCCACCCGGTGCCAGGTGCGCCGGCAGGGCGGCGGCAAAGCGGACGGCGACGTCGGTGGACCAGAGGGCGCGCTCCAGGTCGTCACGCGGCCGGCCGTAGAAGAAGGGCGGGTTAAAGAGCACGACGTCGAACTGGCGGCCGGCGACCGGGGCAAAGAGGTCGCCTTCGCGCACGTCGATCGTGTCTTCCATCCCGTTGAGCAAGGCGTTAATGCGCGCGCAGCGCACGGCAGCAGGGTTGATGTCGACGGCGACGACGCGGCGGGCATGGCGCGCGGCAGCGAACGCGCCGATGCCCGAGCCGGTGCCCATATCGAGCACCGTGGAGCCGGGTGGGACCAGGTGCGCGTCGAGCGCCCCGGCCAGAAACTCGCCGGTGCGAAAGAGGCGTGGGTGAAAGACGCCGGGCAGGACGACGATCGAGTGGCCGGCGACCTGCTCCAGCACCAGCCGGTTAAAGCGGCCGCGCTGAAAGAGGTGAAAGCGCCACTGGAGGAGACGGCGCAGGAACGCCTGCTTGACGCTGCCGCGCCGAGCGGCAATCTCGACGCTGTGGCTAGACACCATTGTTCCCCCGGGCGACCTGGGCATAGATGCGGCTCGTCTGCCGGGCCGCCCTGTCCCAGCTAAAGCGCGCGGCCTGGTCGCGGCCGCGCACGCTCAGCTCGTGCCGACGATCGGGATCGTGGAGGACGTGCCGCAGCCCGACGGCGATGCTGTCGACGTCCTGTGGATCGACGAGCTCGGCGGCGCTGCCCGCCACCTCGCAGAGGGAGCCGTTGGGAGACGTGAGCACGGGTGTGCCGCAGGCCATCGCCTCGAGCACAGGCAGCCCAAACCCTTCGTAGAGGGACGGAAAGGCGACGAGGTCGGCCAGGTTGTAGA
>DATHUZ010000564.1:0-2845 GCA_035461725.1 Anaerolineae bacterium | reverse complement strand
GACCTCGCCCACCACGCCGGCCTCGGTGTCCAGCAACAGGTCGTAGACCTCGTGCACACCTCCACCCACCACGTTCTCGATGGGCACGACACCCGCGGCCACCGTGCCTGCCTCGACCGCAGCCACGACATCGGCGAACATCGGCACCGGCACTGCCTGTGCCCGCGGGTACGCCGCCAGCACGGCATCCTCGGCGAACGAGCCGGGTGCGCCGGCAAAGGCGACACGCAGCTGCGGATCGGCTGTCATGGGCGAGAAGCCTAGCGCCCGTCGAGGCGTCTCATCGGCCGCCCCGGCGGCCGAGTCAGCGCTCCCGACTCCTCGCCTCAGCCGCGCTCGGCATCGGCGAGCTGTCGCTTCCAGATGGCGTACTCGAACGAGTCGGCCAACGCCGCCGCGGAGGCCGAGATGATGTTCGTGTCCGAGCCCATGGTGGACCATTCGAGCTCGCCGTCCTGTGAGTCGATGATGACGCGGGTGCGGGCCGCCGTCGCGGCCTCCCCATCGAGGATGCGGACCTTGTAGTCGACAAGGTGCACCGACTCCAGCTGCGGATAGAACGCGCCCAACGCCTTGCGCATGGCCGCGTCGAGCGCGTTGACCGGGCCGTTGCCATCGGCAGCGGTGTGCAGCACCTCGCCGTCGACGCGGACCTTCACGGTGGCCTCGGACAGGAAGGCCTGGTCCTGGCGCTTCTCCGAGAGCGTGGTGTAGTCGAGGATCTCGAAGGGCGGCTGGTACCCCGAGGTACGCCGTCGGATGAGCAGCTCGAAGGAGGCCTCGGCGCCCTCGAAGGCAAGACCCTGGTTCTCCAGCTCCTTGATGACGACCGACAGCTCGCGCGCGTCGACCACGCCCTCCAGGTCGTGGCCCAGCTGCTCGGCGCGGATGCGCGTGTTGGCGCGGCCGCCGAGCTCCGACACCACCAGGCGGCTCTGGTTGCCCACGAGGGCCGGATCCACGTGCTGGTAGCTGTGTTCGACCTTGGCGACGGCGGCACCATGGACGCCGCCCTTGTGGGCGAAGGCCGAACGCCCCACGAAGGGCTGGTAGTCGAGTGGGGTGACGTTGGCGATCTCTGCCACCGAGCGCGAGAGCGAGGTCAGGCGGCTGATCTCGCCACCACCGACCGGCGACAGCTCAAGCTCGGTCTTGAGGGCGAGGTTGGCCATGATGCTGACCATGTTGGCGTTGCCGCAGCGCTCCCCGTAGCCGTTGATGGTGGCCTGCACGTGGCGCGCGCCGGCCGCGACGGCAGCCATGGTGTTGGCCACCGCCAGCTCGGCGTCGTTGTGAGCGTGGATGCCCCAGGTGACGTCGGGGGCGTCCGGATCGGCCTCGAGCGTGGCGCGCGCGTCGCTGAAGATGCTCACCAGCTCGTTGGTGAGGGTGCCGCCGTTGGTATCGCACAGCACGAGGTCGCGGGCACCCGCCTCACGTGCCGCCCGCAGGGTGCTGAGGGCATACTCGCGGTCGGCCCTGTAGCCGTCGAAGAAGTGCTCGGCATCGTAGACCACGTGACGGCCCTGCTCGCCCAGCCATGCTACCGACTCGGCGATCATGTCCAGGTTCTCGGCCAGTGACACCCCAAGCACCTCGAGCGCATGCAGCGTCCAGGACTTGCCGAAGATGGTCACCACCGGTGTCTCCGCCCGCACCAGCTCGTTGAGGAAGGGGTCCTCGGCCGCAGTGTGGGAACGATGGCGCGTGGAACCGAAGGCAGCCAGCTTGGCGTTGGTCCAGGTCATCTTCTTGGCCGCGGCGAAGAACTCGATGTCCTTGGGGTTGGAGCCGGGCCAGCCACCCTCGATGAAGGGCATGCCGTACTCGTCGAGCATGCGCGCGACCCGGATCTTGTCGGCCAGCGACAGGGTGATGTTCTCGCCCTGCGTGCCGTCGCGAAGGGTCGTGTCGTAGAGGACGACCGGCTTGTCAGTCGCCGGTGCTTGGTGGGTGGTCACGCTGCTCTCCTCGGTGGATTGCTGTGCTGCCTAGGCGGACGCGAGCTTCGCCGCGACGGCCTCGCCGAAGGCGGCGGTGCCGACGCTGACCCAGCCGCGGGCTTCGCCGTTGGGGCCCATGAGGTCCCGCGTGCGGGTGCCGCTGTCGAGGGTGGCCCCGTCGGCGGTCTCGATGGCATCGGCGGCGGCCGGCTGGCCCAGCGACCAGCGCAGCATCATGGCCGCCGACAGGATGGTGCCGGTGGGGTTGGCGATGTCGAGCCCGGTCTTGGCTGGCGAGGAGCCGTGGATGGGCTCGTACATGCCGGCGGTGCCGTGCGCGGTCTTGCGCTCGCCCAGGGCGGCCGAGGGCAGCATGCCCAGCGACCCTGCCAGGACCGAGGCCTCATCGGACAGGATGTCGCCGAACATGTTGTCGGTGACGATGACGTCGAACCACTCCGGGTTTTTAACCATCCACATACAAGTTGCATCCACATGCGCATAGTCTGTTTCGATATCCGGGTACTCTTTAGCTACTTCATAAAAAACCCTCTCCCAAAGATCGAATGCATAAGTGAGGACATTTGTCTTTCCACACAGAGTCACTTTTTTACCTTTGTTACGTTTTTTACAGTATTCAAAAGCATAACGGATACATCTTTCCACACCTTTTCGGGTGTTAATAGATTCCTGAACCGCCACTTCATCGGGTGTTCCTTTTTTCAAAACTCCCCCTGCACCTGCATACAACCCCTCGGTGTTTTCCCGAATGACAACAAAATCGATATCCGCAGGCCCCTTATTTTTAAGCGGCGTGGATACTCCCTCATAAAGCTTGACAGGCCTAAGATTGATATACTGGTCAAAATGAAACCGCAAATTCAACAAAATTCCTTTTTCCA
>DATHUZ010000563.1:0-8363 GCA_035461725.1 Anaerolineae bacterium | reverse complement strand
ACGCACGTCGAGCGTGCGCGTGGTCACTGCCCGCACGTCCACCGCCGGAGCCCAGCGCATCTGCCCGCCAGCCTGGGCCACCGACTGGGCACGGATCGACACGTCGGTCGCTGTCAACGGGTCGGCGCAGCCTGTGTAGGTCCGATCGCTGCTCTGAAAATCGTAGAGGCACAGCCGGTCGCCGGCATAGGCACCACGCACCTTGATCCGGTCCCCGCCGCCCGTCGGCGATCCGAGCGACACGAGGACGTCGTCGGTCGGGTCGGCGGTGCCCTGCGTTTGAAAGAGATATACCCCGGCGTTGGGCAGCCGCAGATGCTCACCGCTGCGGTCGCGCAGGTCAAAGATGCGCGTGGGCAGCGGCACGCGTGCCGCGGGCAGCCACCAGGCGGTCAGGTGCGTGACGTCGAGCGGCAGGATCGACGGGCCCGCTGTCTGCACTGCCGGTTCCTTGAGCATCGGGTAGAAGTGGGTCACCGTTTGCCAGTCTGTTCGGCCCGTCGTGTTCTCTGCCAGGCTCTCGACACACTCGCCTGTCCACTCGCCTTCTGTCAGGAACTCGCTATAGCTCGGGTCGCGCGTCGTCGTCATCAGGCTGCCCCGGCAGTCGATCCGCCCCAGGTAGCGCTTGCCGCCCGGATCAGCCGGGTCGTCGGGCTTGAGCCCCACATAGTTGTCGGGCAGGAAGAACAGATGGTGGCCCAGCTCGTGGGCCAGCGCCCGCCACCACTGCTCGCCGAGGTCGCTCGTGTCCTCACCAAATGGGTCCCAGCTCGTCCCCATCCGCACCTGGCCCGGCAAGTAGGCGCCGTCCACCCACTGCGTCGCCGCCAGCGCATAGCCGGGGCGCACCCACTCGCCCACGGGCGCGTTCACGACGCCGCCCAGCGCCGCCGATGGCCGCATCCCGTTGGTGGCATAGATCGTCACGTCGGCGCGGTTCCAATACGCCTTGCCGGGCGCCAGGTGCACCTGGCCGAGTGCCACCTGCCCATTGCTCACGTCGTACAGCAGCTCCGAGGCACGCCGAAAGCCCTCTTCCAGCTCGAGCATGAACACCTCGTCGGTTGCCGGGTCCCACTCCACCGACACCAGCAGGTCGAATAGGAGAAGGGGATTGACCGCCTCCTCTGGTTCTGACGGGATGGTGAGCTGGATGATCCCGACATCTGTCACCTCTGTCATCTCCAGTCCATCGTCATCCGGCGCGGCGCTCGTGTGGTACAGGGTGGCCTGCTGCGTAAATGTGATCGGCCGCGTGGGTGTGACGGGCAGCAGCGCGACGAGCCCGTCGCCGCTGCCCAACACGCCGCGTCCCGGCAAAAAGCCGCGTGCGTCGGTCGTGAGCGGGCCGGCCGGGTCGGGCATTAGCTGCGCACCGCTGTGGAGGCCCTGTGGTAGGCGATAGACGTACGCACCCTCCAGCGCCTTGCCGTTGTGATCGATCACCTGCACCTGCGTGCCCTGCATCCGAAAGCGGCGAGTCGTCGCGACCGACGCCGGCCACTGTGTAGGCGCCGGCAGACCGTGCACGTAACGAAAGGTGCCGGCGGCGGCACCGGCCGGTGGCTGGGCGTAGGCAACAAAACGCACGACGACGTCGTCGCTCCGACCAAACACGCCCGAGGCGAGTGTATCCCACACGAACATGTGCGCCTCGCCATCGGGCGATGTGCTCAACCACGTTGTCGCTGTGACCTGCTTTGACACCGCGGGCAGCCACCTCCCACCCCCGTCGAGCGAGTAGAAGGCCACGAGCTGGCCCACCGGGTCGGATTCCTGATCAGACAGGGTGAGCGGGATGGTCAAGTAGCGCCCCTCGACGATCCGGGGCGAGAAGGTCAGGCCGGCCTGGTGAGTGGAGGTGGGATAGCCGGGTGCCAACGTGGGTGGATCGTCTGGCAGACCGTGCGCGGTGCGGGCGCGATTCAGCAGGGTGTACCCTCTGCCGCCGCGCACCACGAGCACGTCGGGCATGCCGTCGCCGTCGAGGTCGCCGAGCGCAGTCGCGCTGATGCCATAGTTCCGACCTGTCAGTCTTGGCGATTCGTCAAAAGGCTCGGTGCCCGAGTTCAGGTGCGCCCATACCTCGCGTCGCTCGCCCACCAGCAGGTCCAGGTCGCCGTCGCCGTCGAGGTCGTCGATCGACACGTCGATCGACGGGCCAAACGCGCCAAATGCCTCCCCGGCTCCGAACCCGCCTGTCCCGTCGTTGTAATACACCTGGTTGCGATCGAACGAATCGTTCACGACGACCACGTCGAGGCTGCCGTCTCGGTTCAGATCGGCGAGCGCCACGCCGGCCGTGTTGTCGGGGCGCCCCAGCGGCTGCCCAGCACCGAAAAAGCCACGCCCGTCGTTGTAATAGATCCGGTTCTGCTCGGCCGGGTGGTAGCGCCCGTCGCGCGTGCCCGCGCCATTGCCCACCACCAGGTCGGGGTAGCCATCCTGGTTCAGATCGCCGCCCGCCACTGCCAGTGTGACGTCCGAGCCCGTGCCGAACGCGCGTGCCGCGCCCGGGCGGTCGAACCGGCCCCTGCCCTGTGCGTCGTTTAGATAGACATAATTCTGGCCGATGTTCCCGGCGACGACGTCGAGGTGCCCGTCACCGTTCACGTCGGCGATCGCCAGGCTCTGCGTGTCGCCCGCGTCCGAGCCGAGGCTGACGGCCGTCGGAAAGCCGGTGAACGGAGTGGTGCCCGGGTTCCGGTAGAGGTAGTTTCGCCCGTCGTTGCCCTCGACGATATCCAGGTCATCGTCGCCATCGAGGTCGGCGAGCGCCAGGGTGCGCGTCTGCCGGCCGGCCCCAAAGGAGAGGGTCGGGCACGAGCCGTCGAGTATGCACTTGCCATCGTTGACATAAATCACGTGCTGCCCGTCGTCGCGCACCAGCACCACGTCGATGAGACCGTCTCCGTTCACGTCGCCCATCACCGCGTCGCGCGCGCCGGTTACGCCGGTCAGCTCGACAGCCGGGGCCACCAGCCCCATCGGCTGCCGCAGATAGACCCATACCTCTGCTTCCTGGTAGTCGGCCGACACGATGTCGAGCACACCATCGTCGTTCAAATCGGCGACAGCCACCGCCGCGGTCGTGTTCGGCGAGCCGAAGACCAGGATGTCATCAAATCGCCCGCTGCCGTCGTTCAGCAGCACTACGTTCTCTTCCAGCACCTCCGAGCCTCCGGTGCCCGCGACCAGGTCGAGGTCACCATCGCCGTCCACGTCGGCGAGCACCCCGGCGGCGATCTCGGCATACACCGTCACGCCCGGGTCGGCGACGATCTCCTGTGCCGCGTCCAAGCCACCACTGCCGTCGTTGTGATAGACAACGTCGTTTCGCCACGTGTTGATCTCGACGACGTCGAGGTCACCGTCCCCATCCACGTCGCCCACGATGAGCTCGCCCGTCGGCGTGTCTCCTCCGAAGGTGCGCGGCGTGGCTGCCAGAGCACCGTGACCGTCATTCAGGTACACCTCGTTCGGCGCGCCCTGGTGCCCTACGAGCAGGTCGAGGTCGCCATCCCTGTCGAGGTCGGCCAGTGCGACGGCTCCTGCCCCCTGTGCCCTGGCTGTGACCAGCGCCGTGTGCGCTTCTGACTCGGAGAGCCCGCCCTGCGCATCGTTGAGGTAAACGCGCACGGGCGCGCATGCCGCTCCCGCCTGCCAGCAGGTGTTGGCGACGACGACGTCCAGCGCGCCGTCGCCGTCGAGATCGCCCACTGCCAGCCCGGCGGTCTCGTCGCCGGCCGGGCCAAAGGGCGGCGCGGCTGCCAGGTTGCCGAGTCCGTCGTTGAAATACACCTCGTTTTGCGCGCTCAGATTGCCAAACACGATGTCGAGTGTGCCGTCACCGTTCAGGTCCGCCAGCGCCACGGCCTGCGTGGCGCCCCGCGGTGTTAGCTCGATTACGAGGCCGGCTGCCCCAAACTGCCCCGTGCCATCGTTAAAGTAGACGCGGTTGGGGCCGGGCGCATCGGACGTGCCACCGCCCGTCACGAGATCGAGGTGTCCGTCGGTGTTCAGGTCGCCCACCGCGATGGCGAGCGTGTTCTCCTTGCCGCCCAGAGGCTGGCTGGAGAGAAGGGGCAGCTCGCCGGCTTCTCCAGGCGCTTGTGCGCCGGCGCGCGACGCCGAGATTACCATTACAACCACGAAAGATGCGGCGAGAGCCAGTGCGCGGGCCATCCGCCCTGTCTGGCGGGACCGGTGAACCAGATGGTAAGACATGGAACGATCCTCCTGTGAGAGAGGCGCGGCTGCGCCTGGGCGTTGGGCACGTGAAAGCGTGGTGGTGCCAACTAAAGTTTAATTATACCATATAATTAGTAGAAATGTCAAATCAACCAGGGCATCCGATCATCCTGCAACGACACGTGCGCTTGCCCTGCCATGCCTGCAAAGTGAAGCTTGACAGGGGTGCGGTGCGGTGCTATAATGTCTGAAGAGGATGTACCAAGGAGGGCCTGTTATGAGACTCCCACCGTTCTTCTCTGTGTCTGACCGCGGCTTGCGGGCCTCTATCCCTTTCGCCAGCACCTGGTTGGGCGTCGTGGTGCTGATCCTGCTTGCGGTCCGGGCCTCCGCCGCGGGTCTGCCTGTTGCCGACCGCCTCCCCGATCTCGGCGCGCCCGCCGGCACGATCGTCGATTCCGACGTCTTGACCAACACGGTGTGGACACTGTCGGGCAGCCCCTATCACGTCATCTTTGATTCCGATGGCATCCAGGTCGCGGAAGGCGCCGTTTTGACGGTGGAGCCCGGCGTCGAGGTGCAGTTTGACTCCTACGCCAGCCTCATCGTCCTGGGCACGCTGAAGGCGATCGGCACCGAGGCGCAGCCGATTCTCTTCACCGGCGCTACCAAGGAGCCCGGTTCCTGGTTGTTCCTGATCATCGAGAGCACAAGCTGGATCCGAAACCAGGGTTCTGTGCTGCGCCACGTGACCATCGAGTATGCCCAGTGGAACCTCATGGTTCAGACGGCCAGCGTCCACCTATCCGACTGCGTGCTGCGCCATGCCAGCGAGGCGGGGCTGTGGGCGAGCCTGGCCGGCGTCGTGGTAGAAGGCTGCCAAATCGTCGACAATGGTACCTATGGTATCGAGAACTCGTTTGGCAGCCTAATCCTGGCCGCGAATAACTGGTGGGGCGACGCAAGTGGGCCGTACCACGAGCTGTGTAACCCGATAGGTGCAGGTGACACCGTCGAAGACACCTATGCCCCGCGTGTGATCTTTCAACCCTTCTTGACGTCACCTGACCAGGAGCCCGCCCCGGTCGCCGCAAGTGATGCCCTCCGGCTGTCGCTTGCGCCGCAGCGCTGGTTTGCCCCCGCCGATGGCGTGACGCTGATCTCTGTCAGGAGCACACTGCGCGATGGCGCCGGGCGACCCCTGCCGGGGCGCACGGTCCGCCTGCAGACCGATCTCGGCACCGCGAGTGGTGCCGGCATTACCGACGCCAACGGAGAGGCTGTGGCCTATATCAACTCTGACACTCCGGGCGATGCCATCCTGACCGGGCTGGTCGAAAGCAGCGACGACTGCGAGTGTGTCGCCGGGCCCGAGGCGTTGGTGACCTTTGGGGAGTATGTCGACGACCCGCTCCTGCCGGGAGCTGAGGCGCCCTACATGAACGGCCTCATACAGGTGGATCCCCGGCCGATCGTCCAAGGAGTACCCTCTACCGTGAGCGCCTTGCTGACCAACCCCAACCCCTATTCCATCGAAGTGAACGCGACGTTTAGCTACTCGGAATACGGGGTGGGGCTGCCGTTTGCGCCACTGGGTGGCGTTGAGGACGTGCGCATCGAGGCCAACAGCGACCGGGAGATCGGCGTGCCCTGGACGCCCCTCGTTTCGGGACACGTCTGCCTGCGCCTCGACTATGTCTTCCAACCTGCCGCACTTGCCGGGGCAGGCATCGAGGCGGTGGGCAGTGGGCAGACCAACTTTTCCATCCAGCCGGGCCCTCTCGGTTCTCCCGGCACCGAAGAGGATGGCGACGAGGACGGCGACCCCGACGAGGGCGACCCGGAGAGTGAGAAGGACAACCTGAAAAAGATTCAGAAGGTCATCGAGCGGATCAATGACGGACAGATGGCGCTCGACGCCATCGCCTCTCCGGAAAACATACCGGGCATGGCCATTCCCAACCTCCTCTTTAGCTACATCATGGACTTTAACCTCGAGAGCTGGACCACCGCGACCGCGGCGTTGGGCGGCGATCCGCCGCGCCAGGACTATGATGTGTATGCCACTCTGGAGAGCTATACCTTCACCCCCCTGGTCTCCGGCGAGGATCTGTCGGCGGCTCGGGCGGCGGCGGGCAACGCCCTGATGCAGGCGATGCTCGATCTGACAGCCCAAATGCGCGCCGCGGCGCTGTCGCTCGACCGCTACGCCGGCGCGGCGAACGCGAACGATCTCTACTGGGCGTCCGAGCAGGCGGCCTGGCTGATCTACTACAAGCAAGAGTCGGGCGCGACGATGCTGGAAGTCGCCGACCGGCTCGACGCGCTGCTTGACGTGATGCTCGACGAGGGGGTGGAGGACCTGACCGTATCGGTCGCCACGGTTGAGGCGTATCAGGCGCGGCTGGCGGGTGACGGGTTCAGCGCCGACGAGATCGCGGCGGCTGAATCGATCGGGCTCACCGATGCCGAGATCGAGGCCATCCGCCAGGCGCGTATCGGCGCCGACCCGGAGGAGGTGGCGGGAAGCGTGGTTACCCGGCTGCGCGGCGTGGCCGCCGCACTCCGCCCACTGGGCGAGGTGTTCATGGACCCGCCCAACTTTGACGAAGGGGTTGCCGTCGGGACGACCGGTGCTTCCCTGGCACGCACCAACCTGGCCCGCATCTTTGCCGGCTACACTGCTTTCCAGGTCGGCAATCCGCTGCCCGACGCCGCGACGGTCGAGCTCCGGGTGCGCACGCTCGACTTGCCGCCCGACTGGATGGTCAGTGTCAGCCCTGCCTCTGTGGATCTGGCTCCCGGCGAACAGGTAACCGGCGTGCTCACCCTCCGCCCCGGGCTGGCCGCGGTACAGGGCACCCGCCCACGCGTGGCGGTAGAGGGCTATATCGACGATGAGCTCATTGGAGGAATCGTGATAGACGTCATGGTTCCCAGGCACGCGGTCGGGGGACCGGTGCAGAGGGTTTACCTGCCGCTGGTCGTGCGCGCCGCGCCCTGAGCCCCCAGGCGCATCGGCAGTAGGGCGCACCGCCGTGCCAAGGCGCAGCACCATGCCAGGGCGCACCGCCGTGCCAGGGTGCACCGCCGTGCCAGGGCGAACCGCCGTGCCAGGGCGCACCGCCGTGCGAGGGCGCTCCGCCGTGCGAGGGCGCACCGCCGTGCGCCCCTACAGTTTGGCAGACTGGCGATGCGCGCGGTGATTCGCGGGGCTGTAATCGCCCCCGCCTCACGCAGGGGGCGTGCCTGTGCCCGTGGGCAGCGTGAACCGAAACGTCGCCCCCTGGCCCGGCTCGCTCTCTGCCCAGATGCGCCCACCGTGGGCACGCACCAGGCTCTGGGCAATCGACAGGCCCAGGCCGCTGCTGCCCGTTGGCCTCTCACCGCGCACACGCGCCCTGTCGCCGCGCCAGAAACGGTCAAACACGTGCTCCAGGTCCGCCGCGTCGATCCCCTCGCCCGTATCCGCCACGGTGATCTCGACCGCGCCGTCACGTGCCACACCCGACAGTGTGACCGCCCCTCCTGCCGGTGTGTGTCGAAGCGCGTTCGTCAGCAGGTTGCGCAGCACCTGGGCGATTCGGTCCCGGTCGGCAGCAACCTCTGGAAGGTCGCCTGCCGGCTCTACCTGCACGGTAATGCCGGTCGCCTCGGCGGCGGGTGCCATGCTCGCCGCGGTGGCGTCCAGGAGCGCGGCCAGGTCGACGGGCGTGCGGTGCAGGTGCAGCTCGCCGGCATCGGCCAGTGCGAGCTCGCGCAGATCGTCGACCAGCCGGCTCAGCAGGCGCGTCTCGTCGTACAGGCGCGTCACTTCCGCTTTTTCGAGTGGATAGACGTCGTCGAGGATGGCGCGCAGGTTGCCCTGGATGACCGTCAGCGGGTTGCGCAGCTCGTGCGCCACGTCGGCTACCATCTGCTGCCGGTGGCGCTCGGACGATTCGAGGGCAGCCGCCATGTCATTGAAGGCGTGCGCGACCTCGACCATCTCGTCGCTGCCCTCTGCCGGCACGCGGCGGCTGAAATCTCGCGCCGCGATGGCGCGTGCGGCACCCGCCAGGCGGCTCAGCGGCGCCGTCAGGCTGCGGCTCAGGGTCAGCCCGAGCGCCACCCCCAGCCCACCGGCAAGCAGCGCCCCCACGATGAGCCAGCGGCGCAGGCGCGTCATG
>DATHUZ010000562.1:0-5176 GCA_035461725.1 Anaerolineae bacterium | reverse complement strand
TCCGGCGTAAAGCGGGCAAAGGCGTCGTCGGCGCTGCGCGCGATGGCGCCGCGCACCTCGCCGATCTCCTCGTACGCCGCGTGCGTCAGCAGCCCGTTCGCCTGCTGGCGCCCCCACAGCTCGGTCAGCGCGAATTCCAGGAGTGGTAGATCGCCCGGCGAGCCCTCGACGGCGTCCAGGATGCGCTCGACCAGTCCCTCTTCGAATCGCCGCCCGGCTTGCAGCGCCGGCTGCTCCACCGCCTCGCGCCGCTCCTGGCGCGTCATGGGCAGCACGTTCACCAGCCCCGTGTCCACCCGCCGGCCGAACGCCTCGTCCTCCAGCACCCGCCCGTAAAAATCGGCGCGCAGCGTCAAGATCACCGTGAGCCAGGGGGTGGCGGCCAGTTCCAACAGCTTTTGCAAAAAGAAGTTCGACTGCGCCCTGTCCTTGCACAGCGTGAACGTTTCCTCGAACTGGTCGATCACGAGTAGTAGGCGGGACAGATCAGGTGCGTGCGCCTTGATTTCGGCCAGCACGTCACCCAACGGCAGCGTGCCAGCGCTCAAATGCCTGGCCAGCTTGCGCGCGGCCGCTAGGCGGTCCACGGGCGTGGCACGGGGCATCAGCCGCTGCACGAGCGTCAGCGCCAGGGCGCGCAGCGCGTCTTCGCCTGGCACCAGGATCTCGACCTGCCACGCCTCGCTGCCTGCCAGGGCGCCCCTGCGCAGTGCGGGCACCATCCCCGCACGTACCAGCGACGACTTGCCGCAGCCGGAAGGGCCGACGACGGCCACAAAGTTGGTCCGGTTCAGCGTGTCGAGCAGCCTGTCCACCATCGCCTGCCGCCCGAAATAGTTGCCCGCGTGCTCGAGGTAAAAGACTTCGAGGCCGCGATAGGGGCATGGCACGCCGGCCCGGATCGCCTCTGGCAGCAGCAGCCGGGGCTCAAAGTGCTCGTACTGCCGGGGCACGAGTTGCCGCACCTGGGCCAGCAGCGGGTCGAAGAGCAGATGGGTCTCGCAGTGGGTGAGAATCTGGTCCGCGAGCTCGTTCAGGCTGGGTTTCGCACCCACGTTCCGCAGCACCTGGCGAAAATCGGCACGATCCTGGCAGAAGCGGTGCAAATCGTCGGCCGTGAACGCTGCCAGCAGCAGCTCGCGGATGGCGGCGGTGTCGTACAAAGGCAGGTGATCCTCCATTGCCTTTCTCCTCTTCCAATGCCAACGGGCTTGAGGCCGAGTTGCAGAGATCGAGCGGTGTCCCTCGCGCCCATCAAGTATAACACAACCACCCCCTTTGCACAAGAAGAAATCCAGGGCTCTTTCGCTGGCGTTGAAGCGTGTGCGCATCCAGAGGCCCGACCTTGCCCGGGCAAGCCTTCACCCGAGGCACACCTCCCCGAGCAAGCTCGGGCTTCCGTGAGCCTGCTGCCCACCTGACCGGCGATTCTGAATACACCCCGGCCCTATCAACATCTTGACTCTTTTGGGCGTCAGGCGTATAATGGCGTACAGGGGATACGTCTCTCGGTCAGCGCCCTCCGTAATTCTAATCCACGTGGAGGTCGAGCCATGAACACCGTGCTAGAAGCGCTAGTCTATCTCTCCGCCCTGTTGAGCCTCGTGCCCTTTGTCAGGACCGAGGATCGAGCGCTGGCGACCCTGTTCTGGTTCCCCAGGCTGCTGGCCGGCGCCCTCTCGCCCGTTCTGGGCCTCACGGGCGCCACCGGCGCCGTAGTGGGGCTGCTGCGCCGTGACTGGAAGCTGGCCGCTGCCGGCACCCTGGGCGCCGTGTTGTCCGCCCGCTACCTGCGCGACATTCCTGCACCCTGCGGCGAGCTCGACTCGGCCTTGGGTCCGGCAGGCCCGGCACAGCCGCCCCTGCCGGCGACCGCGCACGGTGACGTCCGGTTTCAACGCGACCTGGTCTATGGCCGCAACCCCGAGAGCGGCAAGCCCTTGCTGGCCGACCTGTGGCAGCCGCCTGACGGCGCGCCTCGCAGCGGCCTCGGCATCCTCTACGTCCACGGCGGCGCCTGGCGGATCGGCAGTAAGGACATGCAGACGCGCACCTTCTTCCGGCGGCTCACCGCCCAGGGACACGTGATCCTCGACATCGCCTACACCCTCTGGCCCGAGGCCGGTCTACACACCATGGTCGTCGAGGTCAAGCAGGCCATCCTCTGGCTCAAGGCGAATGCCGCCGCCTACGGCGTGGACCCCGAGCGCATCGTGCTCATGGGTGGCTCGGCCGGGGCCCACCTGGCCCTGTTGGCGGCCTACACGCCCAATCACCCCGCTTTCCAGCCGGCTCGCAAGGCCGGCGACACGGCGGTGCACAGCGTCGTGGCCTTTTACCCGCCCGTTGATTTCCTCGACACGTCTTTCCAGGGTGGACAGGATGCGCCGGCAGCCCACGGCGGTCTCGATAGGGTGGGCCGCGGAATGATGAAACGCCTCTTCTCGCTCGACGCGGAGGACGTCGAGGACAAGGTAGGTCGCCACGTTGGCTTTGACGACTTTATGACCGCGCTCCTGGGTGGCAGCCCGGACGAGATTCCCGACACCTACCGCCTGCTGTCGCCCATCTATCACGTCGGCGATCACTGCCCGCCAACGCTGCTCGTGCACGGCAGCGACGACGTCTTTGGCCTGACCCCCGGGGTCCACCGCCTGCACCGTGCGCTGCAAGAAGTGGACGTCCCGGTCGTCCTGGTCGAGTTTCCTCACACCGATCACGGTTTTGACCTGATCCTGCCCCAGATCTCGCCCGTCGCCATGGCCGCCACTCGGGACGTGATCCGATTCCTGGCGCGGCTGGTATAGGTAGCGACCGGTGCATTCCGGCCTTGCTCGATCCAGCCTGGCGTAATATTCGTGTCCTGCGAGCGTCTATCAATATAGATACCGGCGTTGGCCGACCGTAGTGTGAACGCGGGACAAAACACGCCGCAGGGTGTTGACAAATCGTCCCCGGTGCGGTATACTGGGGGCAGACAGATGGAGGAACCCGATTTGGTTTGCGCACAACAGAGCGCTTTCTATCTGAAGCTTTTCTGGACGCCAGGGTCATCGTGTGCCCTGGCGTCCGTTTGTTTTCTGCCCCAGCCGTCTCCCGGGGACGGCAAAATCCAAATCTCTTAAGGAGGTGTAGATGGACTCGGGGATGATCGGCAAGATTCAGAAGGCCAAGTTTTACGCGGAAGAGCCGGAGCGGATCCAGTTTACACAATTTAAGGCCTCGTTCAAGGGCACCAACTCCCAACACACTGTCTCGTACGATGACGGCCAGTGGTCCTGCACCTGCAACTTTTTTGCCACCCGCGGCGTGTGCAGCCATACCATGGCCATGGAGCGCTTGTTGGGCGTGATGCTCCCGTCCGACGCCCTCGCGCCGGCCAATTCGATAATGGTCGCTGCATAACTGAAAGCTAGGAGAGAGGGGATGGGCGCCGGCCCATCCCCTCTTTTTTGTGCCTCGCGGTCACCTACGCCACGATCTCTCCCCACAGCCCATCTTCTTCCACACGCACCAGACGCGTCACGCGGATCCGGTTCGCCAGGTCTCTCTCATCCACGGCGTGCACGCGCAGGTAGTTGTCCGTCAGCCCGCTCCACACCCGCCCTCGCGCGCTCTCACGCGCCGATTCCCACAGCACGGGCAGCGTCTGGCCGGCGAACTGCTGCCTGAATGCTGCTGCGCTCCGCGCCGCCACGGCGCGCATCGCCCCTGCCCGCCCGGCGGTCACCTGTGCCGCCACCTGCCCCTCCATTCGCGCCGCCGGCGTGCCGGGCCGCGCCGAGTAGGGAAAGACGTGCACGCCCGCAAAGGCCATCCGCTCGACAAAGGCCGCGGTCGCGCCGAATTCCTCTTCCGTCTCGCCCGGAAAGCCCACGATCACGTCCGTCGTCACCGCCAGCCCCGCGATCGCCGCCCGCGCCGCGCCTACCAGGCGCTCGAACTCACCCGTCGTGTAGCGCCGGCCCATGCGCCGCAGCGTCGCGTCGTGCCCGCTCTGCAGCGGCAGGTGCAGGTGCCGGCACAGGCGCGGATCCGACCATAGCCCAAACACGTCCTCAGGCAGGTCCCACGGCTCGATCGACGACAGCCGCAGCCGTTCCACCTCCGTCTCTGTCAGGATCCGCCTCACCAGCCCCCACAGGTCGAGCGCACCCCCCGCGTCACGATCTCGCCCATACGCCCCGACGTGCACGCCCGTCAGCACCACCTCGCGATAGCCCGCCGCAACCCTGCCCTGCACCTCGCCGATCACGCTTTCGGCAGGCCGGCTGCGCTGCGGCCCGCGCGCGATACGCGTGATGCAGTAGGTGCACGCGTTGTCGCAGCCATCCTGCACCTTCACCAGCGCGCGCGTGCGCATACGGGGCAGCGGCGGCCACACCTCCACCTCGTGCTCCACCACCGCCGGCGCGAACAGCGCCGCGATATCCGCCTTGGCCGCGTTGCCCACCACCCGCTCCACGCCCGGCAGCGCCGCCAGCACCTCTGGCGACAGCTCCGCATAGCACCCCGTCGCCACGATCCGCGCGGCCGGGTTCTCCCGGTGCAGCCGGCGCAGCGCCTGGCGCGACTTTTGCGCCGCCACGTGCGTCACGGCGCACGTGTTCAGCACGCACACGTCCGCCTCACGGGCCGTCGCCGCCGGCTCGTGCCCTTGCCGCGCCAACGCCGCGGCCAGAGCCTCCATCTCGGCCTGATTCAGTTTGCAGCCCAGGCTGTCAACATAAATGCGCATCGTTCCTCAAATCCCATTTTGCCACAAGCGCTACGTTTATGCCAACCCTGGCCAGTCCCTGTTCTCCCCGTCGTCGCAACAGGTTCAAGCCGCGCTCCCCTGATCCAAAAGTGCTGCGCCGGTCTCTGGCCGGGTCTCCTCAAGGTATCGCTTCAATGAAGCATTTGGAATTGGCGCGGAAGTGTGTTAAACTCGCACTACAATGAGCACGCCGCTGTTGATGACCAGGTTATACCGGCCCTTGCCTCGTGTGAACGCGGTGACGCGGCCGCGCCTGATGGAGCAGTTGGATGAGGGGCTGCGCCATGGCCGCCGGCTGACCCTCGTTTCGGCACCCGCCGGCTTTGGCAAGACCATACTCGCTGCCGAGTGGGTCTCGCGCGCCGGGCGTGATGTCGCCTGGCTGTCGGCCGATGAAGAGGACAACGATCCGAAGCT
>DATHUZ010000561.1:0-4999 GCA_035461725.1 Anaerolineae bacterium | reverse complement strand
GGGGGGCGCGGATGACATCGGCCCGCATTATAGCATCCACCCCACCACTTTGTCAAACCTTGCGATCTGACCCCGACGCCGCTCGCGGGACCTTACAGACCTACTGGTTCCACCTGGCACCTGTACTCAACGCCTGCCAATATGAACGAGAACTCGTAGCGCAGCGAGGCGTCTCCGGCACCCACCTCATGGCCGTCAACCGGGCCGCGGCGGTGCCGGAGATTGTAAAGAGAGCTGGCTTGAGCCGAGACAACCCTCGGCCGGTCAAACTGAGGTGGCGGGATAGTGCAGCACAAGGCCGGGCAGGAGCTGGTCATGTCTGCTTGGCCGTGGTATAATGTACGAAAGGCTGAGATAGACTTCTCATCAAGGCCGAGTAAGTAAGAAAGAGGGCACTGGCGAGTTCAGTTCGGTCACGACCTGGAACACGGACTCACACGGAGCTACGACGAGCTGCTGATGCAGGGCTTGGGCCGGCACGACGCGCGGAGCCAGGTGCGCGACCGGGTGCGCCACGTGCTGGCGCGGTGGCAGGGGGCAGCGGAGTAGCACGCGCCGCGCCGGCCCGCCGGAAGCAATCGTGACAGACGCGCTAGACGAACGCCTGCTTGAACAGGCAGTCCAGATTCTCGCGGCACGAGACCGGCACCTCGCCGAGATCGTGTCGCGCGTTGGGCCGCCGCCATTATGGCAGCGCCAACCGGGCTTTGCGACGCTCATCCACATCATCCTCGAACAGCAAGTGTCGCTGGCTTCCGCCAGGGCCGCTTATGACAAGCTCTTGAAAAAGACGCAGGTGCTTACGCCTGCCCGCTTTCTTGAACTGGGCGACGCCGAGTTAAAGGCGGCCGGCTTCAGCCGGCAAAAAACGGCGTACGGCCGCAGTTTGTCTGCCGCGCTGCTCGAGGGGAGCCTCGACCTGGCAGCAGTGGCGGAGCTCGACGACGACCGGGCCAGAGAGCAGTTGATGGCCGTCAAAGGGATCGGCCGCTGGACCGCCGACATCTACCTGCTCATGGCGCTGGGCCGGCCAGACGTGTGGCCCGGTGGTGATCTTGCCCTGGCGGTAGCCGTGCAACGAGTGAAAGGGCTGCCCACGCGACCATCACCGGTCGAGCTGGACGAGGCAAGTGTTGGCTGGCGGCCATGGCGAGCCGTGGCCGCACGCATTCTGTGGCACTATTACCTATCGAGCGTGGTGCGGACGCGGCCATGAGCGGAGCGCCCGGCGGGCTCGAGATCTGCAGGCCCTGTGCGTGAGGAGATGGAGAACCATGACTCTGTTACAAGAACCGGCTGCCGTGCTGGTGGTCGATCGTTTCCCGGCGCTGCTCGACGCGCTGCTCAGCCTGCTGGCCGGCCTGTCGGACGAGGAGTGGCTGCGCCCGGTACACGGCGGCGCATGGACGGTGAAGGACCTCGCTCAGCATCTGCTCGGGGACGAGATCAACATCCTGTCGAGCAAGCGCGACCAGTTTTCGGAGCAGCTCGCACCGGTTGGCTCGTGGGAAGAGCTGGTGGCCCTGATCGACACCCGCAACGCGGTGTGGGTCGAGGCGACGCGACGCATGAGCCCCCGGGTGTTGTGTGAGCTGCTACGCATCACCGGCGAGCAGGCGATCGTACACTTTCGCGAGGTGGACCTGTACGCCACGGGTGGGCCGGTGAGCTGGGCGGGTCCGGAGCCGGCGCCGGTGTGGCTGGATGTGGCGCGCGAGTTCACCGAGCGCTGGCACCACCAGCAGCACATGCGCGATGCGGTGGGCAAGCCCGGGTGCACCGGAGCATATTTCCTGGCGCCGGTGCTCGACACGTTCGCATACGCGCTGCCCCACACCTTCCGCGCGGTGGACGCGCCCGAGGGCACCGGCGTCTCGCTGACGGTGACCGGCGAGGCGGGTGGCGCCTGGTCGGTGGTGCGCGAACAGGGGCGTTGGCAGTTGTATCAGGGCAGGGTGCAGGATCCGCAGGCTGAGGTCGCGCTTCCACAAGATATTGCCTGGCGGCTCTTTACCAGAGGGCTCACGCAGGAAGAAGCACGCGACCAGGCACAGCTTGCCGGTGACCTGCGGCTGGCGGAAACGGTGCTAAGGACGGTCGCGATCATTGCTTGAGAGAGCGCTGACAAGGGGGGGAGACGGGGATGACTGATTGTCTCTGCAAACGATCTCGGGTATAATGTTCCTCAGGAGGTGACGCATGACCGTCAATCGATCATTTGTCGAGCTCAATCGTGCTGCTACCGACCGGATGCGCGCGCTGGGGCGGCTGAGTGACGAAAAGCTGCGGCATCCCGTCGGCGAGCATTGGACGGTGGCCATCACTCTGGCCCACCTGGCTTTCTGGGACCGACGCGCGCTGCACGCTTTGGACGCCCTGGAGAGCAGTGGCGTGCTTGACCCACCCGAGATCGACATCGCCGTCAACGACCTGTTTCTGCCCTTTTGGGCGGCCATCCCGCCCCGCGAGGCGGCGCGGATCGCGGTCGAATCCGCCGAGGCGATCGACGCGCGCCTGGAAAGCTATCCGCCCGCCCTGCTCGAACAGGTCTATGCCTTCTATCCGCGCTGGGTGGTGCGGGCCGATCACCGCAACGAGCACCTGGACGAGGCCGACCGCGCGCTGGCAAGCTGACTCACGAGCCGGGAGAGGATGCGCGATCGGGCAGCCGGAGAAGAAAGAGAGGCATGCCGCCATGGCAGACAAGCCGGATGACCTGTTGGTATTTATCACGCGCGGCGAGGTGGTGTGCGACGAGTGCGGCGAGGACCTGGGCCGCAAGGCGTGGATCACGCTCGCGGGGGAAAAGGGCGCGCTGTGCCTGTCGTGCGCCGACCTCGACCACCTGCTCTTTCTGCCCGCCGGCAGCGCCGCGCTGACACGCCGCTCGCGCAAATACTCGAACCTGTCGGCCGTCGTGCTGCGCTGGAGCACGCGCCGCAAGCGTTACGAGCGGCAGGGGCTGCTGGTTGAGGCGGAAGCGCTGGAACGGGCGGAGGCCGAGTGCCTGGCCGATGAGGACGTGCGCGCACGCCGCCGCGAGCGGGCCGCCGAGCGGCGCGCCGAGCTGGACGAGCAGTATGTGGCGCAGTTCGCCGGGCGGGTGAGAGAGATGTACCCGCACCTACCGGCGGGCAGGGACACCGAGATCGCCGAGCACGCGTGCCTGAAGTACAGCGGGCGGGTGGGCCGGTCGGCGGCGGCCAAGGCACTCGACGCGGAGGCGGTCTACCTGGCGGTGGCGGCGCACGTGCGGCATCGCGAGACGCCGTACGACGAGCTGCTGATGCGGGGTTTTGACCGGCACGACGCCCGGAGCCAGGTGCGCGACCGGGTGCGTGATGTGCTGGCGCGGTGGCAGGGGGAGGCGGAGTAGCACGCGCTGCACCGACCCACTGGGAGCGATCGTAACAGACAGACGCGCCCGATTCGACAGTCTCTATTTTCCGGGTCGGGGTTTTTCTCCTTTGGAAAGGTTGTCGACCGGGTCGGGCCGCAGGTCGTAGCGCACGATGAGACGCGGCTGGCCCCGGCTGCGGCCGGCGGTGACGCGCACCTGGCGAAAGCCGAGCTCGAGAAAGGTGCGCGCCGTGCCGGTGTAGGCGTCGCCGGGACCGACCTGATCGCCCCAGGCGGCGATGGGATAGGCCTCCACCGCCTGGGCGCCGGCGGCCGCGGCGTGGCGCACGGCCGCCTGGATGAGGGCACGGGTGATCCCCTGGCGGCGGTAGGCGGGCGCCGTATAGAAGCAGACGATCGACCACACCGGCAGGTCGTCCACCGGGCGGAGCGTGGGCGAATGCTGTAAGCGGGCAAACTGCTCGCGGGGGCCGATGCTGATCCAGCCGGCGGGGTGGCCGTCGACGTAGGCCAACAGCCCCGGCACCGTGGCCGACGTGACGAGGCCGTGCATCGCCTCGCGGTTGCGCCGGCGCGACTCGGCGCCAAAGCGGCTGAACTCGCTGGCCCGCACGCGCGGGCTCATGCACCAGCAGCTACTCGTCACCGGCGAGGTCTCGAACAGCGCCACCAGGTCGTCCCAGCGGTCGCGCGTCACGGGGTGGACGTCGATGCCGGATGCACCGGCCGGGACGGCTGCACCCGAGCCTGGCGTATCGTTCTGTCGCTGTGGCATGGAATCCCCCTCTCGTTACGGGATGTAGGCCAGCCCGAAGGGGCGCATACTGGCCCTGTCGCCATCGCGGGCAAGAGTGACACCGGCGATGCACAGGTGGACTACTATCGCCATTAACAATCATTATTATAATGTTTTTATCTCTGCTTGTCAAGCCCCTTGTGTGGCCCACTCACAGCTGCTGCAAAGTCAAGACTTCCGATGTTTCCGCCATGGTCGTGGGTCCGCCTTGTGCCAGGTTCTTGCTGGTTGTCAGTGTCGTCGCTCTGGAACGAAATATCGGAAGTCTTGGCACTTTTTGGCAGTCCCTGGCCTGGTATTGGCAGATCGTGCGTGATAGGATGGGAACCAGCTCGCTCACGAGGAAGGAGAAATGGCAGAACAAAAGGTCATCTGGTTAAAAACGCCGGCGACGGCGCGCGTGCTGGCAAGGCTGGGGAGTCAGGCGATCAATCCGCGCAGCCTGGAGCGGGCACTGGAGATCATCGGACACGTCCCAGGAGCTACGCGCTGGCTCGAGTTCCTCGACCGGTCACTGCTGGTCCTCGGCGCCGGCTGCGCGGTGGGCGGCGTCTTTTACTTCCTGGCCTTCAACTGGGCCGCCATGCACCGCTTTCTAAAGCTCGGCGCGGTGGCGCTGTTGATCGCCCTCGCGGTCGGTCTGGCGTGGTGGCTCAAGCTCGACAGCCTGCCCGGCAAGGTCGCCAAGGGAGTCGCCGCGTTGCTGACAGGGGCGCTGCTGGCCGTGTATGGGCAGATCTACCAGACAGGTGCTGACTCGTACCAGTTGTTCCTCACCTGGGCGGTACTGATCACGGGCTGGGTAATGGTCTCCCGACTCGCGCCGCTGTGGCTCGGCTGGGT
>DATHUZ010000560.1:0-4054 GCA_035461725.1 Anaerolineae bacterium | reverse complement strand
TTCGACTCCCCGGTATAGGTCGCCTGCCAGGTCCAGCGGTGGGCGCTCACATCGCCGGCGATGATATCCTCGTCGACGACGACCCGCGAGTCGGGAAAGGTCTGGACAAAGGCGAGGATGAATTGGCCCAGGGCCTGCGGGCCCATGTCGGGGAAGGGAGGGACGTGGTAGACTGCGTCATCCGTGAAAACATCCTCCAGCCCTTCGACGTTCCCGGTGTTCCACATTTCCACAAAGCGATGGAACTGATCGGTTGCTTGAGATTGAGACATACGGTGCTTCTCCTTTCCGGCAAGCGGCGCTACGACACCAATGGAGGCGGGGCAGCCGCAAGCTCATTTGAATGATCGGTAGTATGTGTGGATTCAGCCACATGGGTGTGCAACCGTTGCGCGGATGCTGCGGGTGGCGAGTGACGGATGCACTCACTCGCAAGCGCATTCTATTATACCTGATAAGAGCTTGATTGTAAAGTTAAAATCACATAAATCTGATTATTAGTTGCATGATGAAAAACTCGTCGTGAAAAGTGAAAAACTCGTCGTTGACACGGACACGATTGTGTGGTATGATAGCCGGCAACTGGAGGAGATCGAGTCGATGCGTGCGCGGGGGACCGTGGCAAACCGAGCGTGGGGTGGGCACAGGGGACAGGTGGCCGCTGTGGGCTACTATTATTATTACTATGCTACGTGTGCCGGTCGCCCCACGCCTGGGAGGAGCCGCCTCGGTTAACCCGAAAGCCAACAGGAGGATGGAGGAGCGTGGAGCGAGCCGCTGCCACGCTTTTTTCTTTTTGGGGAGGGAGTATGCCGTGCAGAGGGGTACGCGGGGCGACAACGGTGGGCGTCGATGCCGCCGCCGACATTGTCGGCGCCACGCGGGAGCTGTTGGAGCGGATGGTAGAGGCGAATGGGATCGCCGCAGAAGACGTGGCGAGCGTGATTTTCACCGCCACGACAGATCTGACCGCTGCGTTTCCGGCACGCGCGGCGCGCGAGATGGGGTGGGATCGAGTGGCGCTGCTCGACGCGCTCGAGATCCCGGTGCCGGGCAGCCTGCCGCGCTGCGTGCGCGTCCTGATCCACTGGAACACGGACCTGGCACAGGCAGAAGTGCGGCATGTCTACCTGCGTGGAGCGGCCGACCTGCGCCCGGACCTGGGGGAAGCGTTACACAGAGATGCACAGAGATAAACGGAGATACACAGAGATGGGAGAGAGGGAGAGACCGAGAGACACGGAGACGCGGCGGTACGGGGACAGGGAGAGAAAAAACAAGGGGAGGGCGACGTGATCGTTGTCATGAAGAAGGATGCAGGCGAGGCTGAGGTGGAGGCGGTGTGCTCGCGTGTCGCGGAGCTGGGGCTGCAGACGCACCTGTCGCACGGCCTGGAGCGGACGATCATCGGGTTGATCGGCGACGAGCGGCCGGTGAGCTGGGAGACGCTCAGCAGGTTGGACGGGGTAGAAAAGGTGCTGCGCGTGCTGCCCGCGTTCAAGCTCGCCAGCCGCGATTTCAAGCCCGACGATACGGTGATTCCGATCAACGGCATCCGCGTCGGCGATACGAAGGTAGTGGTGATGGCCGGGCCGTGCGCCGTGGAGGACCGGGGGCAGATGCGCGAGGTGGCGCAGGTGCTGCGCGAATCGGGCGTGCGCATCATGCGCGGCGGCGCCTTCAAGCCGCGCACGTCGCCCTACAGCTTTCAGGGGCTGGGCGCTGCCGGGCTGGTTCTGCTGGCCGAAGTGGCGCAGGAATTTGGGCTGGCGACGGTGACAGAGGTCGTGTCGCCCGAAGACGTGCCGTTGGTGGCCAGCCACGCCGACGTGCTGCAGGTGGGGGCGCGCAACATGCAGAATTATGCGCTGCTCCACGCCGTGGGTGATGCGGGCAAGCCCGTGCTGCTCAAGCGCGGCATGATGTCCACCGTGGAGGAGTGGCTGATGTCGGCGGAGTATATCCTGTCGCACGGCAACTACCAGGTGATGATGTGCGAGCGGGGCATCCGGACCTTTGAGCCGTACACGCGCAACACATTCGACATCAATGCCATTCCCCTGCTGAAAGGCCTGACCCACCTGCCTGTCATTGGCGACCCGAGCCACGGAACGGGCAAGTGGGACCTGGTGGGCGCGGTCGGGCGCGCCTCCGTGGCGGCCGGCGCCGATGGGTTGATCGTCGAGGTGCATCCCCACCCCAGCCGCGCCCTGTCGGATGGGGCGCAGTCGCTCAAGCCCGAGGCGTTCATGCGGCTGATGGACGAGCTGCGCGAGGTGGCGCGGGCCGTGGGGCGCGATCTGTAGCCATGCGCCGTCTCGAGGAGTGCACGGTGGCGGTGGTCGGCCTCGGCCTGATGGGTGGGTCGCTGGCGGCGGCGCTGCGCGGGCAGTGCCGCACGATCGTGGGGGTGGACAGTACGGAAGAGGCGGTGCGCGCCGCGGTGGCCGGTGGGGTGGTCGATGAGGCGACGCAGGTGCTGGCGGAGGGCGTGCACGACGCGGACGTCGTCGTGCTCGCGGTGCCGGTACGGACCATCGGTCACCTGGTGGAAACGGTAGGAGGGCTCGTCCGTGAGGGCTGCCTGGTGATGGACGTCGGCAGCACCAAGGCCGAGGTGGTGGCGGCGATGGAGCGCCTGCCCGCCGGCGTCGAGCCGCTCGGCGGGCACCCGATGTGCGGCAAGGAGGTGTCGGGGCCGGGCACGGCCGACGCGGCGCTCTATCGGGGCGCGACCTTCCTTCTGACGCCGCTGGCGCGGACCTCGGCCGCGGCGCTCGGGCTCGGGCGCGAGATCGCAGAGGCAGTGGGTGCCCGGCCACTCGTGGTGGACGCGGCGCGGCAGGATGCCCTGGTCGCCACGCTCAGCCACCTGCCCTACCTGCTGGCGTGCAGCCTGGTGGCGACGGCCGACGCGACGACGTCAGCCGATCCGGCCGCGTGGGACATTGTCGCGAGTGGCTTTCGAGATACGTCGCGCGTCGCCGGCAGCGACGTGGCCATGTGGCTCGACATCCTCGCCACCAACCGGAGCCAGGTTCTTCACGCCGTAGACGCCTTTCGAGCCGAGCTGGCGCGGTTGGCAGAGATGATCGAGGCCGGGGACGAAGCGGCGCTCCGTGCCGCACTCGACGGCATCCGCGCCCGCCGGAAAGAGATGTTTCCGTGATCCGCCAGATAGAGGAGAGATGCTGGTGACAGAACGCTCGTTGGTTGTGGGGCCGGCCGGCGCCCTGCGCGGCAGGGTGGCGGTGCCGGGCGACAAGTCGATCTCGCATCGCGCGCTGATCCTGGGTGCCATCGCGCAGGGGACGGGGCAGGCGCACAACTTTTTGCCGGCTGCCGACTGCCTGGCTACACTCGAGGCCGTGCGCGCACTGGGGGTGACGGTCGAACGGGAAGGGTCCACCGGCCTGCGGATCGAGGGGCGGGGGCTGCACGGCCTGGCAGAGCCGGAGGACGTGATCGACTGCGTGCGCTCGGGCACCACGCTGCGGCTGCTGGCCGGCCTGCTCGCGGGCCAGCCTTTCACGAGCGTGCTCACGGGCGACCCCCAGCTCCGGCGCCGGCCCATGGCGCGCGTCGTCGAGCCGCTGCGGCGCATGGGCGCCACGGTTCTCGGCCGCGACCGAGATCGCTATCCACCCCTCACCATCCGCGGCGGAGAGCTGCGTGGTATCGACTATCTCCTGCCCGTCGCCAGTGCCCAGGTGAAAAGCGCGCTCCTCCTCGCCGGCCTGCTGGCCGATGGGCCGACGCGCCTGACCGTCCCCGGCCCGGCGCGCGACCACACCGAGCGGATGCTGCGCGCCATGGGTGCCCAAGTAAGCAGCCAGCCGCCAGCAGCAAGCAGCAACGGGGAGCAGGGGGTGCGCAGGCGGTCACTCCAGGAGTGGATAGAGATACAACCGGCGCACGAGCTTGCCCCGCTGCGGCTGACGATTCCGGGAGACATTTCCTCGGCGGCGTTTCTGATCGTGGCGGCGACGCTGGTGGCGGGGTCGGAAGTGACGATCGAGGGCGTGGGCGTGAACCCGACGCGGGTTGGGCTGCT
>DATHUZ010000559.1:0-2231 GCA_035461725.1 Anaerolineae bacterium | reverse complement strand
TTGGCTTTGACCAGCAGTTCATCGAGCGCTTTCAGCGCGAGGCCCGCGCCGCCGCCGGCCTGCGCCACCCCAACATCGTCGTCATCCACGACGTGGGCCAGCACGACGGCACCTACTTTATCGTCATGGAGTACCTGGAAGGCAGCACCCTCAAAGACCTCGTCGAGAAGGAGGGCCCCCTCCACCCCACCCGCAGCGCCAACATCGTCGAGCAACTGGCCGCCGCCCTCGACTATGCCCACCAGCGCGGCTTTGTCCACCGCGACATCAAGCCCGCCAACATCTTTGTCGGCGAAGGCGACCGGGTGACCCTCACCGATTTCGGCATCGCCAAGGCCGCCTCCGAAACCCAACAGCTCACCCGCACCGGCACCCTCATGGGCACGCCCGAATACATGAGCCCCGAGCAGGCCGAGGGTGAGAACGTGGACCACCGCACCGACCTCTATGCCCTGGGCGTGGTTCTCTACCAGATGCTCTCCGGCCAGGTGCCCTTTCGCGGCACCACGCCTCACGCCGTCCTGCACGACATCATCTACGAATCGCCGGCCCCTCCCCGCCAGGTGAATCCCAACCTCTCCCCGGCGCTGGAAGCCGTCATCCTGAAGGCCATCGCCAAGCGGCCCGAGCAGCGTTTCCAACGAGGCGCCGACATGAGCAAGGCGCTGCGCCAGGCCCTGGCGGGGGGCAGAGCCGGAGGTGTTGCCGTCCCACCGCCGGTGCGGCCCACCCCTCCCCGCGGCGGCGTCCCTGTCCCGGCACCCGCCGCCCGCCGGGCCGGCTCACCTCTCCCCTGGATCCTGGCCGCCATCGCCGCCGTGCTCGTGCTCGTCAGCGGTGCGCTCCTGCTTGCCCTGCGAGGAGGCGACAGAGAGCCGGTTGCCACGCCTGTCGCCACCCAGGTTGTTGCCGGGCAAACAGGCGAGGCTACGGCTACGGAAGAGATTCCGCCAACCTCCGCGCCATCCGAGCTGACAGCCGAGCCAACCACCGCCCCCGGCCTGCCGGCTGACACACCCGTTCCGGCTACCGACACGGCGCTGCCCCCGACGGATACGCCCGTGCCCCCCACCGACACCCCCGCGCCGCCGGCCGCTTTGTTCGGCCGCCTGGCCTTTTCGTCGAACCGCGACGGCAATCCCGAGATCTATGTTTTGGATCTGGCAAGTGGCTCACCCCGGCGCCTGACGAACAACAGCGCAAATGATTGGCTGCCCGACTGGTCGCCGGATGGCAGTCGCCTGGCATTCACGAGCTCGCGCACGGGCAGCTACGATCTGTGGGTGGCCAACGCGGACGGAAGTGGTCAGGACATCCTGGTGGCCACGGGCGCCTGGGACGAGTATGCCCGGTGGGCGCCTGACGGCCGGCGGCTGTCTCTGTCGACGACGGCCAACACCGAAGGCGTACCCAACTCGGAGATTTTTGTTCGACAGCCGGATGGCAGCCTGGTGCAGGTCACACGCAGCACTGCCGAAAACCAATGGGCCGACTGGTCGCCTGACGGCCGCCTCGTCTACAGCGAGGGTTTCAAGGGAGACAGCGACTGGAATATCTATATCATCAACCCAGACGGCACGAACCGGGCCCTCTGGCTGGGAGAGCCGACGTGCGACGTGCAGGCCACCTGGTCGCCCGACGGGCAATGGATCGCCTTCCTGCGCATCAGAAGCGACACCAATGGCAATGGAGCCATCGACTTTGAGGATGCCGGCGACGTCTGGGTGGGGAGAGCGAGTGGTGACGGGCTGCGGCAATTGACCTCGGGCATGTGGGCCACGACACCCGCCTGGTCGCCCGACAACGAGTGGATCGCCTTTGCTCGCCTGATCGATTCCAACAGCAACGGCAGGAGCGACGGCGACGACGACGCCGACATCATGGCAGTTCCTTTTGGCGGAGGCGAGCCGGAGACACTGATCGCGGGACCATCCCGCGATGGAGACCCAAGCTGGACGCGCTAGCTGTCGCGTTTCAAGGAGCAAGTGCATGAACCTGATCGGCAAGACGATTGGCAACTATCAGATCATCGAAGAGCTCGGCCGCGGAGGAATGGCGGTCGTCTATCGCGCCTACCAATCCTCCCTCAATCGCTACGTCGCCATCAAGGTCCTGCCTCCCCAGCTTGGCTTTGACCAACAGTTCATCGAGCGCTTTCAGCGCGAGGCCCGCGCCGCCGCCGGCCTGCGCCACCCCAACATCGTCGTCATCCACGACGTGGGCCAGCACGA
>DATHUZ010000558.1:0-2201 GCA_035461725.1 Anaerolineae bacterium | reverse complement strand
CACGAATAGATCTCGTGCTGTTGCCCGGCGCGGTAGGGGGCGAAATAGACCTCGAGCACGACGTAGCCGTGCCGCGTGACAAAAATCGCGTCGATCGGTACCTCCTCGCGCTCGACGAACTCGACCATCTCGGCGAGTATGCCCGGGTCCATCCCCTGCGCTTCCGGCGAGGATACGGCCCAGCTCGCGGCCGGCCACGATCGCGCACTCTCTATCGGAGCAGATACCGCGCAGCGGAACCCGATCTGCCCGTCGAACCAGTGGCTGATCCCCTCTGCACGCTGCGTCGTGCGCAGATGCTCGGGCAGGCCCTTCCAGCCGCCGCCACGCGCCACGTGCTCCTGGCCACGTTCCGGCCCCTGAGGGTTGCGCCGCGGCGAGCGCGCATAGAATTCGGCATCGTACCAGTCCGACACCCACTCCCACACGTTGCCCGCCATGTCGAGCGCGCCATAAGCACTCGCGCCGTCCAACCGGCTGCCTGCCGGGCTCGTGTCGGCGTCACACCCCGCGTGGCTCGCGCGCGCGCAGCCGAGCTCCTCACCCCACGGGAAGGTTCGCGCATCGGTGCCCCGCGCTGCCTTTTCCCACTCAGCCTCTGTCGGCAGGCGCCTCCCCGCCCAGCGGCAGTACGCCTCCGCATCCTCGGCGTAGTAGATCAGCACCGGATAGTCGTCGTATTCGGGGTTGCCATAGTAGCTCGGGCGTGTCTGCGAGTGCGCCGCTTCCACCTGCCGCTGGCACGCGCCTGCCGCGACGCACCGCGCGAACTGCAAGTTCGTGATTTCTGTCTCGTCGATCCAAAACGCGTCGAGCCACACCTCGTGCGCCGGTTTCTCATCGGCGTCTGCCGCTCTGTCCTCTTCCACGGCGCCCATCACAAATGCCCCCGCCGGCACGCAGCGCTGCGCCATGCCGTCTCCGGTGGACACCCGTCGCGCGCCTGCCTCTGTACAGGCTGCTGGCGCGTTTGTTGTGTCTGTAGTGGTCGAGGTGAGGGGAGTGGCGTCCGGCTGTGCAGCCGGCGGCTCGGCTTCAGACGCAGACCACGTCGACGCCGGCAATGGCCCGGGGGCCTCTGCCGTCGTGACGCGGGAACACGCGGTGAGCAGCGTGAGGAGCAACCACACGCAGACGAACGTTTTCACCTTCACAGCATCCATGCCTGCCCCGTACTCCTGTGCCCACGCTTGCCCCGAGCCAGGATGGCTCTCAGGCTGCCGGTTTGCAGCCATGCGAAGACCGGCCCATTTCTCTCCGCCTCTATTCGAATTGATTTCGGCCGATGTGCTCGAAAAATTCGGCGCGCGTCGCCTGGTTCTTCTTGAACGAGCCGAGCATCGCGCTGGTCACCATGCGCGCGTTCGCCTTTTTGACGCCGCGCATGGCGGCGCACATGTGCAGCCCCTGCGCCACCACCGCCACCCCCAGCGGGTGGAGCGTCTCGTCCAGGAACTCGGCGATCTGCTGAGTCATCCGCTCCTGGAGCTGGAGACGCCGCGCAAACATCTCGACCACGCGCGGGATCTTGCTCAGGCCGATCACCTTGCCGTTCGGGATGTACGCCACGTGTACCTGGCCGATGAAGGGCAGCATGTGGTGTTCGCACAGGCTGTAAAAGTCTATGTCGCGCACGATCACCATCTCGTCATAGCTCACCGTAAAGATCGCCTCGTTGATCAGCCGCTCCGGGTCCACGTGATAGCCTGCCGTCAGCTCGGCGTACATGCGCGTCACACGCGAGGGTGTATCCACCAATCCTTCCCGGTTGGGGTCCTCGCCAATCGCCTGCAGGATGTCACGCACGGCACACTCGAGCGCACCCTCGCACTCGTTGTCGAGCGACACTTCAAAGAGATCGTCTTCCAGCTCGACCAGATCTAGGGCACTTACCTGGCGTGTCTCTTCCATTTTCTATCTTTCTCCTTTGTTGGGCGTCCGATTCGGACGGACGCAGGGTTGATCTCTCTCGATCCGCTTTTTGTGCTCCAAGCGCACCACAGTCCGTGCTCTGCTCCCTGCCCCTGGGCCGCCCAGGGGGAATCTGGACCTACTCACTCTTGGTGCAGCTGCAAGGCCACCTCATCGCGCCTGTGCAGCCCGCTTGCCGGCAGCGCGCCCGCGATCGCCGCAAGTGTCTCTCCCGTCTCCGGGTGCCTCATCCCGGGCGCCAGGTCGGCCAACGGCACCGCGACGTGCGC
>DATHUZ010000557.1:0-6878 GCA_035461725.1 Anaerolineae bacterium | reverse complement strand
AGCAAGCCGAGCACCGGCGCCAGGATGGAGAGCAGGGACACGACAAAGGCAATCACGTCCTCGACGAGGCTGATCACCGGGTTCAGCAAACCGCCTGTCGTCCCGGTGACGACAGGCCGCGCGGTGGCCTTGACGGCGTGGACACCGCCGGCCAGGATGAGCCCACAGATAACGGCGAGGACCGGGTGCGTCTCGCCAATGACGCCCGCACTCGACGCAAAGAGGATGGCGCCAGCCACGGGCCGCACAAAGGTCTGGATCGTATCGTTGATCGTATCGACTGCCGGCACCTTGTCGACGAGCATCTCGATAAGAAGCAGCACGCCCAGCACGCCGATCACCCACCCGTTCTCGAGCAGGTTCCAGGGCGAGTTGAGGGTGACCAGGTCGGTGTAGCGCGCGATCAGGGCGACCATGAACAGCGGCAGGTAGGCGTTCAGACCTGCCGACGACGACAGGCCAAAGGCCGTAAAGATGTTCAGGAGTCCATCCACGTCGCTTTTCCTTCCTACCCGGCAGCGGCTGCCGGTGTGTAGCGGCAGTTACCACTCGGCGCCGAACCCGGCGCACAACCCACAAATGAGAAACCCGGTGCCGAGGATCAGCCCGAGCAGGGTGAGGCCAACGGCAATCCACCCCAGGACGATGCCGGCGAGGGCGAGCCCATCGCCTTCCACTTCACCGGGTCGCCGGCGGATGTCGTTGCGCGCCATGTACCCGAGGACGATGGCGACGATGCTCCCAAGCAGTGGTAGAAGCGTCAGGCCACCGATGCCGAGCAAAAGTGAGGCGATGGCAAGTCCGCTGGTGGTTGGGCCGGCAGCCGCCGGGCGAGCAGGCACGGGTGCCGGAGACGGCCTGCGTGGTGGCGGGGGCACCGCTTCTACCTCGAGCACGTCATCCATCTCCTCGACCAGGATGGGCGTCTCGGGCACCTTGTCGTCGGTGGGGTACTGCCTGGCAAGCGCAGCGGCATCCGCATCGAGCACCGCACCGCACTCACCACAGTAGATGGCTTCGTCTTCGTTGTGGGCGCCGCATTGTGGACAAAACATGATTACTCCTCCAGTTTGCCGGGAGCCCGACTGCGGGTGCGACTCTTGCCACCCTGCAACCGGGCTCCCGCGACGCTGCTGGCTACAGGATATCCTCGTCGTCATCCAGGTCGAGCACGTCTTCTGCCACGGGCTCAACGGGGGCGACGAAAGATGTAGCCCCGCCGGTGGCCTCGACGTAGGCCTGGCCGTACAGGTGGCCGGTGACAAACTGCGCATAGGGCGCGGTTACGAGCCAGCCGATGCCGCACACCAGGACACCGAGGCCGCCGACGAACGACGCCACCCACGACATGAGAAAGGTGATCAGGTAGAGGCCGATGTTGTCGCGCACGAGGGCGATGACCTCGCCAAAGCGGAATGCCCTGGTCCAGTCACCTGTGGCGGCAAAGAGGGCGATGGCTGCCGGCAGCAGGACCGAGATGAGGATCGACCATACGATGCTGAGGCAGCTACTGAACAGGTTGAGCGCCACACTCAGCCCCTCTGCGTCTTCGGCGGCGGCGGCAGCCGGCAGGCCCAGGCAGAGGCTGACCAGGATGGCCGGCAGGGCATACACCAGGCTGATGAGGAGGACCTTGATGCCGTCGACGATTAACTCGCCCCAGTTGTCCCACTCGGGCAGGCCATCCCGCTGCCCACGAATCACGCGCCGTGTGATCTCGAGCGCATAGCCCGCCAACAGTGCGGCTGCTACGATGGCCGGGATGAGCAACACCCAGAAGAAGAGGATGCCAACCAGCAAGATGCCGGCGGCGATGAGGAGCTTGACGATCCAGTCCTTGTCCTCAAAGACGAAACCAAATGCTTTTCCAACGTCCATTTTTTCCCTCCCTGTTTTGATCCCCTTGAATTATACCAGGAAACCGCCTTCCTGGCAATCACTCTACTCTACGTCAGACAGGTGCCAGGGTTGCGCTCAGGCATCAAACCCGGACCATTGGGTCGAACAGGCGCGCATACTCGTCGAGCGCAAAGCGGTCGGTCATACCGGCCAGGTAGTCGCACACGATGCGCTGCATCGGCTCGTGAGCTGCGGCAATCCGGTTCTGCACGATCTGCGGCAGTTGCCCGGGCTCGTTCGTGTATGCTTCGAACAGGGCCACGAGCACGCGGCGTGCTTTGGCCGCCATGCGCATCAGGCGCCAGTGGCGGTAGAGGTTCTGGTAGAGAAATCGCTTTAGCTCGGCGTGGCGGGTGTAGGCCTCGGGCGAGAAGCCGATGACCGGCTCGGCGCGCTCGCGCAGCGCCTGTACCGAGTCGATGCCCTCGGCGTCGATGCGGCGCGACGTCGTAGCGATCACGTCCGAGACACCCCAGCCGATGAGCGCACGAATGGCACGGTGGCGATCCACTTCGTCGAGCTCCACGCATGCCTCGAGATCGAGATCTGCCACCGCGTCCTGCCATACACCGACCTCGCGAAGCTGGGGCAAGGTGATCAGGCCGGCGCGCAGCCCGTCATCCAGGTCGTGGGCGGTGTAGGCCAGCTCGTCAGACACATTGGCGATCTGGCATTCGAGCGAGCAGGAGAGGTGCGGGTCAAAGCCGGTGGCGTCGCTGACATCGTACTCGGTCTCGTGTTTAACCAGCCCCTCGCGCACCTCATAGGTGAGGTTCAGGCCGGGCCAACCAGGGTAGCGATGCTCGAGCTGCGTGACGATGCGCAGCGTCTGGCGGTTGTGGTCGAACCCGCCGTGGTCCTCCATCAGCTCGTTCAGTGTCTCCTCTCCCGAGTGCCCGAAGGCCGGGTGTCCCAGGTCGTGACCCAGGCAGATCGCTTCGGCCAGATCCTCGTTGACGCCAAGGGCGCGGGCGATGGTGCGGCCGATCTGGGCCACCTCGAGGGTGTGGGTCAGGCGCGTGCGATAGTAATCTCCCTCCGAGATGACAAACACCTGCGTCTTGTATTCAAGGCGGCGGAACGCCGAGCTGTGGATGATCCGATCCCGGTCGCGCTGGAAGGCGGTGCGGTATGCGGGCTCGGGCTCGGGATAGGCGCGGCCGCGGCTGTCGGCACTGCGCACGCCGTACGGTGCAAGCCCCCGGTCCTCCAGCCGCTCCAGGGTCTCACGGTCATAGATCATGCGTCCTCCTCAAAGGTTGTTGGGCTCCACACAGCCGCGCACCTGGCGGTGGTGGAAAGAGGTGACGACGGCGAGGCCGGCAGCGCGGGCCAGCTCGAGTGCGTGCCCGGTGCCGGCGGCGAGATCGGTGGCCTGGTGAGCGTCGGAACCGATGGTGGCGAGCCGGCCGCCCTCCTGGCGAAACCAGCGAAGCACCTGCAGTCCCGGATACGTTTCGGCGGGGGCCTGGCGCAGCCCCGAAGTGTTGATCTCGAGCGCCATGCCGGCCTGGGCCGCCGCGCGCAGCACCGTGCGGATCTCCTGCTCGAGGTCCGTGGGCTCGAAAGCGCCATAGTGTGCGGCGCCGTAGCGCTTGACCAGATCAAAGTGCCCCAATACGTCTCCCAGCCCGCTCCGCGCGGCTCGCCACAACTCTTCAAAATAAGGGCGATACGACTCGCGCTGGGTGTGCGCGGCGTAATAGTCGTGAACCGCGCGCGGCTCGGAAACCATGGCCCAACCGTCGAAATAGTCGACCAGGTGCACGGAGGCGACGACGTAATCCCACGATCGCTCATCGAGCCAGGCGCGGATCTCTTCCGCGCGTGACGCCTGGTAGGTGATTTCGACACCCTGCGAGAACTCGACTGTGGGCGCGAGAATGCGGGCAGCGTCCATCTCGCGATCGTAACGTGCCGGGTCGAGCGTGCGATAGCTGCGGTCGCGCGGGTCAAAATCGGCGTGCTCGCAAAAGCCAACGGCCCGCAATCCAAGGTCGGCGGCGCGGCGGGCGTGCTCGGCGATCGTCGACACGCCGTCGCCCGAACAGGTCGAGTGGACGTGCAAGTCAAAGGGGGCTGTGGCGGTCACAGTGTGCTGGTTCATGGCTGCAGTTGAGGGACGAGATAGAAAAAGAGACTGGCAACGGTGAGCAGCACGAGCAGCAGGTAGGGCAGGGCATTCACCCACGAATCCCAGGCGGCAGGCAGAAAGCGGTGGGCGAGGAGCGCAACGACCAGGGCAACGACCATGAGCAGGGGCCAGTTTGGCAGCAGCCCCAAAAGCCGGAGCAAGGCGGCGCCGACAACCAGCACGGCAGACAGGAGCAGGGCACGCTCGCGCCGCAGTGCCTCGCGCCAGCCCAGTGCAAAGGCGAGGCCGAGGGGCGGCAGCGCCCGGAACAGGTAGCGTCCCTGCGGCTGCCAGAAGCTGAGGTTGTACCAGACGTAACTGGCGACGGTCAGCAGGGCAAGCAGGGCAACGAGGCCGCCAGCTACCCACTGCCAGGCAGGCACACGCTTGCGGCGACGCCACATAGACACGGCCCACACCACGAGGCCGGCTAACGCCAGCCCCGACAGGGCTGCCAGAGCCTGGTACAGGCGCTGGTCGATGAGGACGCCCATCCAGCCAAACTGAGCCCAGAAGCTGCGGAAAGAGATCAGGCCGAAATCGGTCATCGCCTGTCCGAGGCCGATCTGGGCTACCCAGTCGGCCGTGCGTAGTTGGCCCGCCACTATCTCGTCGTGGCGCCCCAGGCCCAGGACGTCGAGGCCGCCGTAGAGGGCGACGTTGCGCAGCCACCAGGGCAGGGCCATCAGCGTCGATGGCACAAGGTAAAGCCCGGCGGCGAGCACCGGGCGCTGCAGGCTGTGGGGCCTGTCCAGCCAGAGGTGGCGTGCGGCGATGGCGGTCAGGGCCAGGGGAAGGAGGATGTACGCCGAGGACTTGCACACGAATGCCAGCCCGGTGGTGACGCCCAGGAGGAAGAGCAGGTGGCGTTGGTCCTCGGTCAGAGCAGGGCGCAGGTGGACCTGTGGTTGCGGGGAGAGGTTACCGACCTCGCTGTGGCCCAGGCCGACGTAGCGTACACAGAAGAGCAGGCCGACGGCAAGCAGCAGCTCGGCAAGCGAGTCGTTGTTGACCGCAGCAGACATGGCTACGTGCATGGGCAGGAATGCGACAAAGGCTGTGGTGCCGAGGGCGAGGCCGGGGCGGGTAGGCGCCACCAGGCGCACTGTCTCATAGACCACGGGCAGAAGCAGCGCACCAATCAGCAGCGACAGGAGTCGAAGCGGCAGGAGCGCACCACCAAACAGCCCATATACCGGCACCGCGAGCAGGTAGTAGAGGGGGGGCTGGTGGAACTCGTAGCGGATCGGCGCGATGCTCAGCTCGGGTGCAAAACGGGCGGCCTTGATCTGCTCGAGGTAGGTACCGGGAAAGTCCCCCGGCTTGAGGATCGGGAACCGGTGCTCCTCGGACAGCGTGCGGATATAGTTGTAGTGAGCCGGCTCATCGGGCGCCTGCCAGTCGGGGGTGTAGACGGCGTAAAGGATGCCCAGCACGAGGTAGATCAGGATGATGGCAAGCAGTATGGTCCGTGGGCGCTCGAGCATAATTCCTCCAGGAGAGATTCTACCCCAACTCGGTGGAAAGCTCAAGTGCCAGCGCCGACGGCGTGGTAGAGGGCAAGGGTATCGGCGGCGATTCTGTCCCAGCGGAACAGGGTTGACAGGGCGAGGGCACCGGCCCCGAGGCGGCGCCGAAGCAGCTCGTCACCCACCAGGCGAAGCAGCGCTTGCGCCAGGGCCTGAGGATCACCCGGGGCTACGAGAAGCACGTTCTCGCCGTCGATCAGCTCGGGCAGAGGGGGGCGCGGCTCGGTGGTGACGACGGGCACCCCATGGATGAGGGCCGTGTGAAAGCTGCTGTGCAGAAAGGAAACACCGTCGCGAAAGGGAAACGCACACAGATCGGCGGCGGCAAAGCAGGCCGAAACGTCGCGCGGGGCCAGGTAGCCGGTCCAGTGGACGCGCTCGCCCAGGCCAAGGTGTTCGATCTGCGCCTCGATGCGCTCCAAAAACGCGACGTTGGTGGGGTCGCTGTCGCCCGTGCGCCCGCCCATCATGAGCAGCCGCGCGTTGACCTCGTCGCCGTACCGGGTGGCGAGCAGGTGGAGTGCGTCGAGCAGCGTCTCGATTCCCTTGCGCGCATTGACAAAGCCAAAGTGGCAGACGAGCAGGTCGCCCGGGGCGGCTCCAAAACGGGCGCGCCACGCGTCGCGATGGTACTCTGCCGGGAGGTGAGGGATGATGGCAGAGCTGATGGGAATCAACGTCGGCGGGCGGGCAACAGGACCGAGCTCACGCGTGAGCTGCTCGTGGTCTGCCCTGTTCGTCGCGATCGAGGCATCGCTGCTGCGGGCCAGCTCGAGGACGACCTTGCGGCGCACGGCGCCCGCCTTGGGAAAAAGGTAGGGGACTCGCAGGTCGTGAAAGGTGACGACGAGCCGCGGGCGGTGTCTCCCGGAATGAGAGCGGGCACGGACCCAACGCGGGAGGAGGTTGACGGCGGGGTGCATGGCATAGGCGGCTGCCTGGTACTGGATGTGGACGACGTCAGGCTGCTCGCGCTCCAGGAGGGTGCGCAGGGTGCGCCAGGAGCCCCAACCCCACCGTTTTACAATGGGATGGACTGTCAATCCGGAGGCGGGGCCGGCGTGCACGGAGGTCAGGACGTGGACGTCGTTGTCACTCGCCGCAAGCGCCTGGCCGAGGGCTCGCGTATAGTCGCCGATGCCACCTTCCATGGGGGGGAACTCACCGGTGATGAGGAGCACTTTCATGCTGCGCCGCCTCGCAACCGGGAGCTCAGCACTTGCCGGTAGGCACGGATGCGCTCGGCGCGCAGAGGGCGTTTGTGGCCCACGAGCCACTTGGTCCCTTCACGCAGGAGCTGGTAGGCATAGGTGGAA
>DATHUZ010000556.1:0-2822 GCA_035461725.1 Anaerolineae bacterium | reverse complement strand
AGGATGGTGCCGCGCACGGTATCGTCGACAAAGGTGAAGGAGCGGGTCTGGCGGCCGTCGCCATAGACGGTGAGTGGTTGGCCGGCGCGCGCCTGGGTGATAAAGCGGGCGACGACGCTGCCATAACCGTTGGGATCGAGGCGCGGCCCGTAAGAGTTAAAGTAGCGTACGGCCGACACAGGCAACCCCAGGGTGTTATACGAGCGCGCCAGGTGCTCGTCGAGGGCCTTGGAGAGGGCGTAGGACCAGCGGCCGACGGTGGTGGGGCCAAAGACGCTCTGTCCATCCTCGCTCCACGGCACATCCGGGTTCTTGCCGTACACTTCCGAGCTGGAGGCGACGACGGTCCGCTTCCAGTACTTGTAGGCCTTTTCGAGGACGACCTCCGTGCCGGTGACGTTGGTGCGGATGCCTTCCAGCGGATCGTCGACGACGTATTTCACGCCGACGACCGCAGCCAGGTGGAAGACGAGCTCGACGCTCGCGACGAGGCGATCGATCAGGTCGCGGTTCACGATGGTGTCGCACACAAAGTGGAACCGGTCGTGCCCCAGCCAATGGGCGATGTTCTCGATGTGGCCGGTAGACAGGTTATCCACGACAGACACGTGGTGGCCTTTGGCCATCAGCCTATCAACCAGGTTTGAGCCGATGTAGCCGGCTCCCCCGGTCACGAGCACCTTCATACCGTCTCTCCTCGCACGACATCCATCAACACTTCTTCCAGACGTGCCGCCAGCCGGTCACGAGCGTAATGTGCCTGGACAAAGTCGCGTGCCTTTTCACCGGCGCAGCGCAGCCCGGCTCGATCGTTTGCCAGCCGCACGAGCGCCTGCGCCATCAGGGCCGGGTTTTCAGACTCGACGTACACGCCGCCGCCCGCCTGCTCGAGCACGCGGCGCGCTTCACCGTCGATACTGAGCAGCACCGGGCAGCCACAAGCCCACGCGTCAAACATCTTGCTCGGGACAGCGCCCTCAAAGAGCTCCAGCTTGAGCAATGGAACGAGTGCCACGTCGGCAGCCGAGAGGAATGCCGGCATCTCGTGCCGGGGGCGCTCTGGCATCATGGTCACGTTCGTCAATCCCAGCCGATCCTTGAGCTCGAGGAGCTCGGCTTTTTTCGGTCCCTCGCCTACGAAAACAAAGTGCGCGTCGGGCACATCTTCTAGCTGCTGTGCTGCACGCAGCACGGTATCCAGTCCCTGCGCCAGGCCGTGGATTCCGGCATACAACACCAGGAATTTGCCGGTTAGCCCCAGCTCGGCGCGCAAGGCCGACCCGGCCTCTGGAACGGGACGAAACAGGTCGGTATTGGCCCCGTTGGGGATAAGAACGACCCTGTCTGCAAATCCTCGCTCTTCCAACCGCTGCTGGATCCCGCGGGTGACGACGATGATTCGGCGTGCCCTATTATAGCACATTCTCTCAAGTTTGCCAGCCAGCGCGATCGCACGTGGGTGCCTCAGCTCGCCGAGGGCGACCGCGGACTCGGGCCAGAGATCCCGCACCTCAAAAACGAGCGGGGTCCGGCGCAGGTAACTGAGAGCCAGGCCGGCAGCGCCGACAAACAGGGGGGGAGAGGTGGCGACGATGACGTCGTAGCGCCCGCGCGCCAGGGCGGTGCCGGCCAGCGCCGCGTTGACCATGAAGGTGATGTAGAACATCATGCGCGTGCGAAAGTTTTTTTCCGGTGAGGCCTTGACCCACACGCGAATGACGTCGATGCCATCCATCTGTTCGCGAGTGTAGAGTTTTCTTTGATAAGCCGGCGGAATGATGCCCGATGGATGGTTGGGCACCTCGGTCACGACCGTCACGCGATGCCCCCTACCCACCAGGTAGCGGGCCATCTCGTGCGCCCGTGTTTGCGTGGCACCCACTTCGGGTGGGAAGTATTGGGTCAGATAAAGGATGCGCGCAGATCCCGATTTTTCCGTCATTCGGGCTATTGTAGCACAATCAAGGTGCTTGATCAAATATCCTGGCCCACAATCCGCGCCGCGATCCGCGCGGCGATCCTGGCGGAAGCGTGGCCGTCGCCAAAGAGCGGTGGGGGGGTGCCGTCGGGGCGAAACGAACGGGCGGCCTGGAGAATCGCCGGCAGATCACTGTCCACGAGACGGTTCCACCCGGCATCGACCGTCTCGACCCATTCCGTTTCCTGGCGCAACGTGAGGCAGGGAACGGCAAAAAAGTAGGCCTCTTTTTGCACGCCGCCCGAGTCGGTGAGGATGAGGCTGGCATGTTTTTCGCGCAGGAGCATGTCGAGATAACCGATGGGCGCGATCGGCCTCAAGCTCCCGGAGCGAGACAACGACTCGAGACCGGCGTCGACGATGCGCTGGCGGGTGCGGGGATGGACGGGGAAAATCACCGGGACGTCGAGGGAAGCGAGGGCCGCGAGTATGTGTTCGAGGCGCGCCGGATCGTCAGTGTTGGATGGTCGGTGGATGGTGGCCAGGGCGTAGCCTTTCGAGCCCAGGTGGAGGCGGTCGAGCACGGCGGAGTGGCGCTCGGCGTGCGATGCGTTGTGCAGAACGGCGTCGTACATGACGTCGCCCACGAGGTGCACACCGCGGACGATACCTTCTCGGGCGAGGTTGTCGACCGCCGTCTGGGTGGGACAGAGGAGCAGGTCGGCAGCGTGGTCGGTGAGCACGCGGTTATGCTCTTCGGGCATGAGCCGGTTAAAGCTGCGCAGCCCCGCTTCGACGTGGGCGACAGGGATGTGCAGCTTGACCGCGGCCAGGGCACCGGCGAGGGTCGAGTTGGTGTCGCCATAGACGAGCACCATCTCCGGAGCCTCGGCCAACAATACCT
>DATHUZ010000555.1:0-3328 GCA_035461725.1 Anaerolineae bacterium | reverse complement strand
GCCTGATCTTTGGCGGACGCTCCGGGGAGCACGAGATCTCGTTGTTGTCTGCGCGAGGAGTACTGAACGCCATAGATCGGGAAAAGTATGAGGTGATCCCGATCGGGATCACCAAAGAGGGAACCTGGCTGGCTTCGAGCGTGCCGCTCGAGGCCCTGGCTTCTGGCGACCCGCTCGAGGCCCTGGCTTCTGGTGATCCTGACCAGAGCAACCTGGTTGCCCTCCTTGCCGAGCCCTCACAGCGGGGCCTGCTGTGTATCGAGGAACAGCAAGAGGAGCACGCCCTGCGTGCCGTGCACCTGAGCGAGATCGAGGTCGCCTTTCCCATCCTTCACGGCCCATACGGCGAGGATGGCACCGTGCAAGGACTGCTCGAGCTTGCCGGCATCCCTTACGTGGGTGCCGGTGTCGCAGCGTCCGCCGTCGGCATGGACAAGGCGATCTTTAAGGACGTGATGCAGGCCCATGGCCTGCCCATCGTGCGGCATCTGACCATCAAGCGCAAGGCCTGGGATCGAGACCCTGATGGAGTCGTGGAACGGATCGAGTCCGAGATCGGCTATAACTGCTTCGTCAAGCCCGCCAACCTCGGCTCGAGTGTTGGCATCAGCAAGGCGCACAACCGTGCCGAGTTGGTCGCCGCGCTGGATGATGCGGCGCAATACGACCGCAAGTTAATCGTCGAGGTGGCAGTGGACGCGCGCGAGATCGAAGTCAGTGTCCTCGGCAACGACGAGCAGATCGCCAGTCTCCCGTCAGAGATAGTGCCGAGCAACGAGTTCTATGACTATGCGGCGAAATACCTCGACGGTGAGTCGCAGGTGCTTCTTCCTGCCCCGCTGCCTGCGGCTGTGACGGCCGAGGTAAGGCGGCTTTCCATCGCGGCGTTCCTGGCCATTGACTGTGCCGGGATGGCCCGTGCCGACTTTCTTCTCGACCGGCAGACAAATGCGCTGTACGTAAACGAAGTGAATACGATCCCGGGGTTCACGCCCATCAGCGCCTACCCGAAAATGTGGGAAGCGTCCGGGATTTCCTACACCGAGCTGATCGACCGGCTGATCCAATTGGCGATCGAGCGTCACGCCGACAAGAGCCGGTCGGCCACCAGTTATCAGCCAGTGGAAAGGAGCTAGCAGGTGCGCATTCCCCTGGCAGGCGAGCAGGCGCGACCACGGCGGCGAACCAGGCCGGTTCATCGCCGGTCGCGAACGCTCGACTCGGCCGTCGCCATTCCGCGAGCACCCGCCACCAGGGCGCGCAGCAGCGACCAGGGGCGCGGCCGGCGTACCCCCGCGACGCGCACGGCCAGGCGCCAGGTGGAGGCCGTACCCCGCCGCCGCTTCCCGTGGCGCAACCTGCTCCGCCGCCTGCCGATCCTTCTACTCACTCTGGCGGCCATCAGCGCCCTGGTCTATGCCTTCACCGACGCGCAGTTCTTTGTCTACGAAGGCCACATCGTAGGCGCCAGGCACTTGCACCCTGCCATTATCTATCAGGCGGCAGGCGTGCACGAGCAAAGCATCTTTTGGATAGATCCGAACAATGTGGCGGCACGCGTCGCACAAGTAGAAGGCGTCAAGGAAGTGCGGGTTCGGTGCGAGCTGCCTGCGCGCGTCGTGATATCGGTTGAGGAGCGGCAGCCACGCATCTTGTGGCGCGCGGTGATGCAAGAACACGATTGGTGGCTGGACGAGGAGGGGGTTGTCCTCCCCTATCATGGCGACCCCGCCTCGCCCGATCTGATCTTTGTGGTGGATTATTCCAGTCGCGCACTCGCGGTCGGTGACCACGTCGAGCCCGTCGAGCTGGTGCAATCGGTGTTGTCGCTTGCCAAGGCGATGCCTGGCGTCCGCATCTACACCTACCACGCCGAGCGCGGCCTTGGCTTTACGCAAGAGTCGGCGGGCAGCCAGTGGCCTGTCTACCTGGGCAGCAGCGACGACCTGGCGCGCAAGGTCCAGGTCATGCAGGCCGTTACCACCTACCTGGCCTCCAACGACATTCGCCCGCGCTACGTCGACGTCCGCTGGGCAGACCACCCGGTCTATGGCCGCCCCGCAGGTGCGCCCGCTGCCAACACGGCGGTCGAGCCCGACACCCAGCCGGCCCCCGTGCCATCGGGTGGAGGAGAGTAGCGCGTGTGGTGGCTACCCGTTCTTGGTCTGCTGATCGGGCTGATGTTGGGAATGGCCTTTTCGGTCACTATCCCGGCCGAGTTTTCGCGCTACGCTGCGATGGCCATCCTGGCCGCGCTCGACTCGGTCCTTGGTGCCATGCGCGCCGAGCTCCAGGGCGAGTTCGACAACCGCATCTTTTTGAGCGGATTCTTTGCCAACATCATCCTGGCCAGTGGCTTGACTTACCTGGGCGACCGCCTCGGTGTCGAGCTCTATATCGCCGCCATTGTGGCGTTCGGCGTTCGCTTGTTCGACAACCTTGCCATCGTCCGCCGGCTGCTGTTAGAACGTTGGAGGGCGACACGTGCCCAAAGGGCAGGACATGAGTGAAGAAAGAACGATCGTCGGCATCGACGTAGGTACAACCAAGATCTGCACCCTCGTCGGCGAGGTGAGCGACGAGAAGCAGTTGCGCATCATCGGCGTGGGGGTTGCCCCCTCCCGTGGTCTGCGCAAGGGTGTTGTCGTTAACGTGCAGGAAGCCACCGAAGCGATTGCGGCCTCTGTGCAAAAAGCAGAGCGCATTTCAGGCTACCAGGTGTCCAACGCCTTCGTCGGCATTGGTGGCGGCCACGTCTCGGCCATCAACAGCCGCGGCGTCGTCGCCATCTCCCGTGGCGCGCGCGCCATCGACGACGCCGACATCGAGCGTGCCCTCGACGCCGCCCGGGCGGTGGCCATTCCCGAAAACCGCGAGATCATTCACACCATCCCGCGCGGCTACCTCGTCGACGGCCAGGAAGGGGTCAAGAACCCCGTAGGGATGCAGGGCATCCGCCTCGAGGTCGAAGCCCACATTGTCACGGGCGCGTCCACCTCCGTCAGCAATCTCGTCAAGTGCGTCCGCGATGCCGGCGTCGAGATCAGCGACCTGATCCTCCAGCCCTTGGCGTCGGGCGAGGCGGTGCTCAAAGAATCGGAAAAAGAGATGGGTGTCGTGCTGGCCGACGTGGGTGGTGGCACCACCGACATCGGCATTTTCATGGAAGGCACCATCTGGCACACCGTCATCCTTGGTACCGGCGGCGAGCACCTCACGCGCGACGTGGCCGTGGGACTTCGTACGCCCTTTGGCGCTGCCGAAGAGCTCAAGATCAAATACGGCCACGCCCTGCCTCGCTCGCTGACCACCGACGAGATCATCGAGG